>JASHRP010000644.1 GCA_030037375.1 Bryobacteraceae bacterium
GCTCGCCCACGTGCAAGATCACACGCGGCAGCGCGGCGGCCGGGTCACGCTTCCAATTCTAAATCAGCGTGCCCCGCCGGGTTGAGATTCGTTAGCTGGTCCTTACAAGATAGCCTTGAACACCGATATTGAATACGCCGCTTCCCGTGGTGTAGATAGGCCCGATGTTCTTGAGATTAAAGAGCGAGAAGGTGGGAAAATCAACCGCGAGGTCGGTGAACATGTGCACGCTCTGGCTGAAGAAATAAGTGGTGGCTGTTGACGATGTCTGCTGGCTTGAGGTGAAGTTAATGCAAGAAGGCACGACAGTGGCGGTGTTCCCGGCCGCCGCGTTAATCACCGTTTCGAAAGTGAGGCATTGCTGCGGCAGATCGGCCGTGCTTCCGTTCGTGTTGAAGCTAACCGAACCCGAGATGCTGGTGATGACAAACCGGTACGTGCCGCCGCCAGATGGTACGGGAACGGTCATCACCACCGAGGCAATGCACTCACCGGCGCCGACTTGCTGCGGGCAGGTGTTGTTCCCCTTGCCCGCGGCGGTTCCGGCTCCGAAACCGAGGGTCACTTGGGCTTGAACGGCGGTCAGCGCAGTGGGGTCGACGCTGGTCAGGTCGGAAAGAATGCCTTGTCCGTGCAGCATGCCGGCGCCGCTCAAGGCGAAAAATGTCATAAAGCTTCTTAGAAAACGCATATTTCCTCCCGTGGATGGCCTCTTGGGCGCGGCCCAGTTTATCACCCAACCGCCTGGATTTAGCGGGTAGTAGGTGAGGTTTCGCTGAGTCTTAAGGCATCCTCACAACGGCACGTCGATCATAGTGAGGATCTCGGTGAGCACGCGCTCAGCAGCCTCGGCGGGCTTTTGCGCCAGGATGACACGCGAATTCACCGAGACGCGATGCGCGAACACCGGCAGAACCAAACGCTTCACATCGTCCGGGGTGGCGTAATCGCGGCCTTCGACCGCGGCGAACGCTTGCGTGGCGCGGAAGAGCGCCTGCGCGCCGCGGGGGCTCACGCCCATGGCGAGCGATTCGTGCCGGCGCGTGCGGTCCACAATGGCGAGCATGTAATCGACGAGAGCCTCGTCGACCGATACCTGCGCGACGGTCTCCTGCAACGCGAGCAATTCTTCGCTGGGGATCGCGGGGAGCACGTTTTCGGCGCCGGATGCCAGCGGCTGGCGCAAAATTTCCCGCTCCGCGGCAACGTCGGGATAGCCGATGCGAATGCGCATCAAGAAGCGGTCGAGCTGGGATTCCGGCAAGGGATAGGTTCCGTGATGCTCCACCGGGTTCTGCGTGGCGATCACCATGAACGGCTGCGGCAGAGGGTAGGAATGGCCGTCCACGGTGACTTGCAATTCGTTCATGGCTTCGAGCAGGGCGGATTGCGTCTTGGGCGTGGCGCGGTTGATTTCGTCGGCCAGCAGAAACTTGGTGAATACCGGGCCGGGCTTGAACTCGAACTGCTGCGACTGGGCGTTGTAGATGGTCACGCCGACAACGTCGCTGGGCAGCATGTCGGAGGTGAACTGGATGCGATGGAAGCTGGCGTCGACACTGCGGGCGAGGCCGTGCGCGAGCGTGGTTTTGCCGACACCGGGGACGTCTTCAATGAGCAGGTGCCCGCGGGCGAGCAGGCAGGTAAGCGACAGACGTATTACGTCTACTTTGCCGCGGATGACGCCGCCCAGCGCCGTTTCGATCTCAGACAGCCGGGCCAGCGAAACCTGGCCGTCCACGGCGTTTCTGTGGACCATTACTTGTCATGATATCGAAAGCTTTGCGTGATCGTCCTTCTCGCCTCTTTTTTCTGCTCGCCCGTTTGAAAATCCGGTTCTAGGGAGCTCCCGATCCGTCTTTAACCCATTACGGCGTGGGATCCACAGTAAGGCTCGCGGCGCTCCCCGACCGTCTTGACGTTGCCGCCTTGGTTGCCCGGGCGAAAGCGGCTAGGTGGGCTGGAAGCCGATCAGAGCGCCAACCTCTCTGGCATCAAGCTAGCCCAACGCGGCGGTTGGGCCGTGCGAACTAAAACGCGAAGTGCAATGGAGCAAGGCAGAAACAGTTTCACACGAGGCGGGGAAAGCGGCGGTGCGTCCAGGGTGGGGACTCCTGCCGCTGCCCGTTCGGAGAGTGAGCGCTAGCTCGCTTCCCCCTATATGGATGCTGGAGGAGGGGATTCGTCTCAAGGGGAGATTATTCTTGCTCTGGCAGGGAGTTACGGGCTGGGCGGAGACCCGCCGGGGCTACCGGCGGGCGGCTTTTCCTGAACCTTTTCGACCACGATCGTGAAGTTAGCGATCAGGGCGGCGATGGTCCCCAAGGCGGCTGGAACCGGCGCGGCGACGACGCCGATGGCGGCGACGCTCAAAGGAATCTCGACAAACGTGTTTCCGGCTTCGTCCTTGACGATGATTCTGCGGACATTACCTTCCTGGATCAGCTCGTTGACTTTGTCGACGAGCTCCTTGCCGCGAACCTTGAACTCTTCGTAGACGACTTTGAAGTCGGTCATACTAGCCTGAGGATAGCAGGCAGACAGACTAATCGACGCTCATGTTGACCACGTCGAAATGGAAGCGCTCCGGCGGGAGCGAACTAATCGGTGAGGCGCTCATGCCGGCCCAGGTGTGATACGCGTGGCTTGCCACGGGTGAGTTGAGATAAAACAGGAACTGGTCGGAGAAGCAGCGCAGCGGCGGCGGCTTGCGGAAGGTCAGGCGCATGCCGACTGCCTTTTCCAGCGCAACGCCTCCGGTACGAACGGCCTTGTCCTCAAGCAAGAGGACGAAGCTAGAACGCCCGGCGTGAGGCCAAACGTCAGAGCTCAGCAGATGGCGCAGTTCCAGGCGCGTGCCGAACGTGATCTCGCACTGGCGAATCCATTCGAGGATGCTGTCTCCCCACTGCCAGTGCTCAATCAGCTTCATGTACTGCTCGACGAGATTGAGCGCCAAGTCCATCCTGCGGCGGTCCATTTCGAGCTGTAAAACGTCGCTTTGAATCCGATCCCCGGGCGAATCGACAGATGCGACGGGGATCATGTCCTCCTGTTCCACGAGATCGCTCGCCATGCCCATTACTCTGTCCAGGCGCTTTACTTCCGGGTGCATCCGGACCAGCAATGGCGGCAGCTCGTGAGTTTTCGTCCCGGGCACCTCAACGAATTTTCGGTCACCCAAGGTCTCCATACGGTCTCCATTTAGTATTATCGGCACTTCTGTCCGATATTTACATTCCCACTAAAATGATGTTCCAGACGGGGCCTAAGTTACCGGCTGGGTTGAGGAAACGGGTTCCAGCGAGGGTATACTAAGAGTCACAAATTCTGGAGTAGCCATGAAACGTTTCGTTCCAGTACTGTCCGGGATTGCGTGTTTGCTGATCCTGACCGCGCTGGGCTCGGCGCAGAAGAAGCAGACATTTACGGGAGTGATTACGGACAGCATGTGCCCGACCGGCGATCACTCGCATATGAAGATGGGTCCGAACGATGCCGAGTGCACGAAGGCTTGCATCCAGGAGCACGGCGCGCAGTACGTGCTATACGACGGCAAGTCGGCGTACACGCTGAGCGATCAGCAGACTCCGGAGAAGTTTGCGGCGCGGAGGGTGACCGTGGTGGGAACGCTGAACGCGAAGACCAGCACGATCCAGGTCGAATCGATTACCGCGGCGAAATAAATCCGCTACCGGAGCGGCAGGCGGAGGGAGCCGGCGGCGCCGGTGGCTCTGTCTTCGACGGCGATCCGGAGAACACTGACGCGGCCGGGGAATTGCGGCGGAAGCTCAATCTGATGCTCGAAGACGACGCCGTTTTCGAGCGCGGTGCCGAGCTGGTCCGCCGGGACCTCGATGGTTTGCGTCGAGATCTCCGCGGATTTTGAGTTTTCGACGAAAAAGGAAAGCTCAACGGCACCCGTCCACTTTTCGTTCTGCGAGTCGAGGTGGATGTCGTGCAGATCGACCGAGACTCGGATGTTGAAGAGGCCGGGCTTCGCGGGATCGGGAGTGGCTTGGGCCCGCACGCCGATTTGGGTGGCGTCGAGAGGGTCGTTGAGGAGTTGCTCGGCTGTGGGGCGCTTCTCGGCTTCTGTCTGCGGTTTGGTGGCGAAGTAAGTCTCGCGATAACGTAGCGTGACGCCGGCGCGGGCGACTTTCACGCTCAGCTTGTGGGTTAGGCCGTCCTGCGATGTCTCCGCGGGGTAGAAGCCGAGCGAATAGGTAATGTCGCCGTCTCGGATTGCGTCTTCGAACGAATCTTCGAGGCCGTTGGTGTTGTAGTAGACGTCGCCGCCGGTGAGGGTCGCGAACATATTCATGGTGTCGATGTGCGAAGGGCCGGCCGGCCCGCGGTTCTGCAGGATCATCGGCAGTTGCCGTTGCGGGCCGGCTTCGGCGTTGGGGATACCTGTCATCTGGCCGAGGGCGCCGATGAGTCCGCGCGCGTCGACGGAGTAGAGCGCGATATTGGCGTCATTGAGGGCGCGGGAGGCTTCCTCGATATCGGGGCGGAAATCGATGCAGATGTATGCATTGCAGATCATCAGCGGGAAGCCTTCGGTGATCCACACCAGGTTCTTGCGGCCGGGGACGTTGGCCAGGTGGCGGGCGATGGCCTCGATGGCGTGCTTGAGCGTGTCAATCTGCTCTCTCAGACGGAGCGCCTCATACTCGGCCGCCGTGTGTTCGTTCATGCCGGTCGTGTCGGAGTCACGGCCGTTGCCGTTGCGCGCGGCGAGGGCGTTGGCGGCTTTGCGGAGCAGCGCGTCGTTATCGGTGACGTCCTGGAAGACATTGAGTCGCGTGCCGACGGTGTAGATGCCGATGCCATCGCGTTTGCGGCGATGACCGAGGAACAGACGAATGCGCTGGATGTCGTAGGCCTGGTTGACCGGCGTCGTAAAGATTTGGTCGAGCAGAAGGATGGTCTGGGTCGCGGGAGGTTCGCCGCTGGGATTGCGATTCGAGGCGATCCCGGGAGGGAGCGGAGGAGCGGCGGGCACGGGGCGGACGGCTGCGGCCGTGCGAGTAGATCGTACCGAGAATACCGCGATGTCCTGGGGCTTGCCGTTATCGAAGAGAGTGAAATCGTCCCTGGTCAGGCCGCTGGCGGGGCCGCGTTTGTTGCGTGCGACGACATCGACCTCGACGAGCTTGGTTCCGACGCGGAAGGTGGGCGTGCTCTCAATCGCGGGCCGCTGAGAGGGCGCGCCGGCGGTTGTGAACAAGACGGACGCGATTAGCAAGATGGTTAGCCTGGCTCGCATGGGCAACTCCGAGATTCCATCGTACATCAAGGCGCGAGCGGCGAAGTTATCCTTGACAATTGTTTGCTCTAGGCCTAGAGTAAATAGGTATATGGAGCATGCTGGAATCGAACCTGCCGCACGAGATTTGTTTCCCGGGGCGCTGGAGATGATGCTGCTCGAAGCGCTGCGCCGCGAGCCGATGCACGGCTATGCGCTGGTGCAGCACATTCAGCGAAGCTCGGGCGAGTTGCTGGAGATTGAAGAGGGGTCGCTGTATCCGGCGCTGCAAAGGATGCTGAAAGCCAAGTGGGTGACGGCGGAGTGGGGACTTTCGGCTCGGAACCGGCGAGTGCGCATTTACAAGATCACCGCTGACGGGCGCAAGCAACTAGAGCACAAGGTGTCGAGCTTCGAGCGGATGCTGGAAGGCATTACCCGCGTGATGAAGGCGAGAACATCATGAACTACGGGAATCTAAGTGACGAGATGCGGGCGCACATCGAGGAGAAGGTCGCGGACCTGGTGGAGTCCGGGATGAGCGAGTCGGAAGCCCGGGCAAAGGCGATGCGCGAGTTCGGCAACCGGATGCTGCATCTGGAAGACAGCCGCGCGGTGTGGCGATGGGCGTGGGTGGATCAGGCGGCGCAGGATCTGCGGCACGCGTTGCGAGGGATGGGGAGGAGTCCGGGATTCACCGCCGTAGTGGTAGCGACATTGGCGCTGGGGATCGGCGCGAATACGGCGATCTTCAGCCTGGTGAATCAGCTACTGCTGCATCCGGCGGCGATTGCGAATCCGGAGCGGATCGTCGCGATCGGCACCGAATATAAGAAGTTGAACCTGCACTTTGTGGGAGGGTCCGCGCCAACGATGTCGGATGTGCGCGACAACCGTGAGGTGTTCGAACACGCGGCTCTGTTGGCGGGCAGCAATGTGAACTACTCGGACGGAGATACGCCCGAGATGCTGCAAGCGTCCGCGGCGTCGGCGGAGTGGTTTGACGTATTCGGGGCACGGCCGCTACTGGGGCGGACGTTCCGCCCGGAAGAGGATCAGCCCAATGCGAACCGAGTGGTGGTGCTGGCCCATGCCACGTGGATGCGGCTGTTCGGAGGCGATCGGTCCGTGCTGGGTCGAAAGATTCTGCTGAACCAGATTTCGTACGAAGTGATCGGCGTAATGCCGGCCGGGTTCAGTTATCCCGACAGCACGGATTTGTGGACACCCGCGGGTTTGCCGCCGGATCAGTTTGCGAATTCGAACCGGTTTAACGAGCATCACCTGATTGTGGCTCGCGTGAGAGGCGGCATCACTATGAAGCAGGCAAATGCCGCCGTGGCCCTGCTCGGTGAGCGAGCGAAGAGCGCGAACGCGGTCGCCAGAGATTCGAATTGGGGATTGTTTGCGGTTCCGTTTACCGATACGGTCGCGGGGACTTCGAAGACGCCGGTGCTCGTTCTGGCGGGCGCGGTCGGATTCG
>JASHRP010000645.1 GCA_030037375.1 Bryobacteraceae bacterium
CTAACTGACCGCGAACTGGATCAACTCCTGTTCGGCAAACGACCCGCCCCACCCAGCCGCCGAAGCCGTCCCGCGCCTGATTTCCCTGCCATCCGCAAGGAGCTGGAAGTCCATAAGGACCTGACCCTGGAACTGGTCTGGCGCGAGTACAAGCAGGCCCAGCCCGAGGGATACCGTTATTCGCGATATGTTGTGGCCAAAATTATGTTGCGCGGCAGGCAGTCGCCGGTGCTGGCCGGAGGGCTGCTCGCCCTCGACGCAACATAAGTTGGAACGTGACCTTGCGAACCTACGCCATGGAGGTTCACTTTGGATCAAACACCACGCTTCAGTCATGCCGCTGATCGGCAGCGGGATACCGCAGCATTCGCAGACGAACGAGACCGCTACTTGCGCCACTGTTCAGATCACGGCGCGAGTCCCACAACGCTCCAGCTCAAACGCAACGAGCTCTTATGGATTAGCCGACATCTTGATTCGCGTGCCAGCCAAGGCATCGGGATGGAAGCGCTTCTGCAGATTGCGCAGAAGCGGGAGAACCTGCATGGCGCGACCACCGCCGCGAAGAGAGTGGTCGACATAGGACGGCCGTGGCTGCGGTTTCTCGGTTGGTGGCGCGAGCCCACCGTCACGTTTCAGTATCAATGCGAACTCGACCGATACATCACGTGGATGCGCGATGAACGTGGGTTCACGCCTTCCACGGTGGAGCAATGGGCGCGCACTACCGCGAAATTCCTCCGTTGGAACGAACGTGCGAATCGCGAACTTGCTGCTCTCCAGATCGGGGACATCGACGACTATTTCGCCACCCAAGGGACAGGGCGATGGTCTCGCGTCTCGATAGCAAACACAGCGTCGGCGTTACGAGGGTTTCTGCGCTATGCGGCGATGCAGGGAATCTGTGCGAGTGGCTTGGCGGCGTCGATTTGTCGGCCTCGCCTGTATCGGCAAGAATCTCTGCCATATGCTCCGGACTGGTCCGACGTGGGTCGAATGTTGGCGGATGCCGCCACAGACAGACCGCGAGAGATTCGTGATCGTGCAATCTTGCTGCTGCTTGCTGTCTATGGGATGCGCAGTGGCGAAGTCGCGGCATTGCGCCTCGACCAGATCGATTGGGGCGGTCGCATGATTCGCATTTTCCGTCTGAAGCGTCGACAGCCTCAGATTTATCCCTTGCTTCCTTCCGTCGCCGAAGCATTGGCAGTCTACGTCGACACTGTGCGTCCGTTGTCATCTTGTGCGGAAGTCTTCCTCTGCATGCAGGCACCACGTCGACCCCTGAAGGCAGGAAGTATTTACGATGTCGCCAATCGCAAATTTGTCGCACTCGGGATCAAAGCCGTCCACCGCGGCGGACACGCTTTACGTCATGCATGCGCGGCACGGCTCCTCGCAGAAGGTCTGACGCTTAAGGAAATCGGTGATCATTTGGGACATCGCAGCACGTCGGCAACAAGCACTTATGCCAAGGTGAACATGGTCTCGCTTCGCGAGGTCGGCTCTTTCGATCTGGGAGATCTCCAATGATGCTCAAAGAGGTGGTCGACGCCTACCTGAGTCGAGCGAGGTCGCTGGGAATGCGCTTCGATTCCGCCGGGCAGTTACTCTGCCGGTTCAGCAGAGTGATGGGTAATCCAAAAATCGACGAGGTCACACCTGAAGCAGTAGCAGACTTCCTTCGGACGAAAGGAGCGCTCACCACGACATGGGCGTTGAGGTACAAGGTGTTGACCGGGCTGTACAGATTCGCCACCAGCCGGGGATATGTGGACCGCTCGCCATTGCCGGGGACTATGCCGAATCTGCCTCCACAACAAACTCCATATGTCTATTCCACAGCAGAACTCGGCCGACTGCTGGAAGCGACCGCAACGTTGCAGATTGGTCACAGCCGCCAAGTGCCGGCAATGTACCGTACGCTCCTCTTGTTGCTCTACGGAAGCGGCCTGCGCATCGGCGAGGCCCTTCGTTTGACCTTGCAAGACGTGGACATCGCCGAACAGGTCATCAGCGTGCGCGACACTAAATTCTTCAAGACCCGCCTCGTCCCGATTGGCCCAAAGCTCACCCAGGAACTGGCCGCGCATATCGAGCGCCGGCACCAGCTCCCAATGAAGAATGGGAATGCATCGCCACTGTTCACTACGCGTGATGGTCGCAAGTGGTGTTATCCGCGCGTCATCTCATGGTTCCAGCATGTTCGCCGAGCCGCAGGAATAAAGTGCCCCGTCGGCGAAATTCGACCTCCACGCCTGCACGATATTCGTCACACGGCGGCTGTGCATCGGGTGGTCGCATGGTATCGCTCCGGCCAGGACGTTCAGCGATTGCTACCGCAACTCGCGACCTATCTTGGTCACATCGACATCCGGTCAACCCAGCGCTATCTGCAGATGACTCCCGATCTCCTTCAAGTGGCCAGCGAGCGCTTTGCCCAGTATGCAATGGGGTCCGATCATGAAGGATAACAGCCTCCTGGCACCGTGGGTTCGTCGCTTTCTTTTGGAACATCTGGTGGCCGAACGTAATCTCTCCCGAAACACTCAGGCCAGCTACCGCGACACGTTGACGCTATTGCTGCCATTCGCCAGCAAGCAGACCGGCGTCGTTATCGATCGCATGACCGTAGAAGACCTGACTCCCGGAACCGTCCGCGCTTTCCTTGACTACCTGGAGCGTGATCGGCAGTGCAGCGGCGTCACCCGCAATCAAAGACTCGCAACCATCCATTCACTGGCACATTTCACCGGTATGCGTTCGCCGGCCCACTTGGCTTGGTGCGCTGAAATACGAGCCGTGCCATTCAAAAAGACGGCCCAGACCGTCATCGAGTATCTCGAAAAGGTTGAGATGGACGCCTTGTTGAATCAGCCGGATCGGCGCACGCGTCTCGGAGCACGCGACCACGCCCTACTCCTATTCATGTACAACAGCGGCGCGCGCGCCGAGGAGGTAGCCAGGTTGACGATCGCCAGCCTGCAACTGGGCGAGCCCTCGTCGGTGCGGCTGCACGGCAAGGGAAACAAGTTCCGGACCTGTCCTTTATGGTCGACCACGGCCACCTCGTTGTCGCGCCTGGTCGCCAACCGGAATAATACCGACGCGGTCTTCCTCAATCGCATCCATCAGCCATTGACCCGATTTGGAATACATCGTCTCGTTACGCAATATGGGGGGCTGGCGAGCCAAACGGTTCCATCTTTGGCCACCAAACGCGTAAGCCCGCACACGATACGGCACACTACAGCCGTTCACCTGCTGCGCGCTGGAGTCGATATCAACACGATCCGTGCCTGGCTCGGCCACGTGTCGCTGGATACCACACATATCTATGCTGAGGTCGACATGGAGATGAAGGCGAAGGCTTTGGCCAGGGTCGATATCACGAGCGTGAAAGGTTCGCCCAGGCAACGTGCGCTGCCCTCACTCATGGCATTTCTAAGAGCCCTGTAAACCGCAGCCGTCCGAACCTTATGTTGCGTCGAGGGCGAGCGGCCCTCCGGCCAGCACCGGCGACTGCCTGCCGCGCAACATAATTTTGGCCACAACATATCGTCTAGGATTCTATCCGCCGTGCTCCGGCGCTAAGTGGCCGAAAAACGATGGAGATTCGGGCCGGAGCATGGCGGATAGAATGCGTTGAGCTAAGCCGGAACGGATCTATGGGGATTGAATCGTTGGCGGGCTGGCGGATGTGTCGAAGCATGACGCAACTCGGGGGCAGTATATGAGTTGGGATGCTCGGCTCGCGCCGCCGGTGCCGGTGTGGCGGGGCTATTTTCGCCGAGAAGAGTGCATCTGGGACAGGGCTTTCCCTCAACCTCACTGGAGGCTGTTTGAAGACCGTTAAGATCGGCAGGCCTGGGACGGCTCACGAGGAATCCTGTCGCGGAGTTGGCGCGACGATGCCTATAAGGACCATGAGGCCGATGTTGCAGACGGGGCATCGCCGCTCGACCGGCTGTTGAACTGTTGTGCTGATCTGAGCCGGC
>JASHRP010000646.1 GCA_030037375.1 Bryobacteraceae bacterium
GAGCAGCACATTCGCGAGCGAACCAGTGAGCTGGAGGTTGCCAAGGATGCGGCTCTCGCCGCAAGCCAGGCCAAAAGTGAGTTTCTCGCAAACATGTCCCATGAGCTGCGCACGCCGATGAATGGCTTGCTCGGCATGCTGGAACTTACGCTCGACAGCCATCTCGATAACGAGCAACGGGACCAGCTCGAAACCGCGCAACGCTGCGCGTACTCCTTGCTGACGCTGCTTAACGACATCCTGGATCTTTCCAAGATCGAGGCAGGGAAGATGGTGCTGGAGCATGTGTCCTTCAACCTTCGCGCGGTGATGCAGGATTGCGTGAAGTCGCACATGGCGAAAGCGGGTCAGAAGGGAATCGGGTTGAAGCTGGACGCTTCCCGCGCGGAATCGACCGCGGTCATGGGCGATCCCTTCCGGGTGCGGCAGATCGTGACCAATCTGTTGTCGAACGCGTTGAAGTTCACGGAACGAGGCTCTGTGGAGCTGCGGCTGACCACGGAATTGCGCGGAGGCAAGGTTGAATCGTGCATTCAGGTCAGCGACACGGGGCCCGGTATCCCGACGGACAAGCTGGCACATATTTTCGAGAAATTCACGCAGGCCGATTCGAGCATAACGCGAAGGTACGGCGGGACGGGACTGGGGCTAGCAATTACGCGGCGGCTGGTCGAGATTCATGGCGGCTCGATTCGCGTGGACAGCGAAGTGGGGAAGGGAAGCTCATTCTTCGTAACGCTTGGATTCGAGCCGGCGCCGGATGCAGAGCCAGCGCCTCGAACCGAGCGCAGGCCGACCGAGCCCGCGACTTCGACGGCTCGACTGCTTCTGGTGGAAGATAATTTGGTGAACCAGAAAGTTGTGCTAGCGATGCTGCGGAAGCGCGGGTATCAAATCGATATCGCCAATGACGGACGTGAAGCGCTGGACAAGCTTGAGAATGCGACCACGCCCTACGATCTTGTGTTGATGGACGTGCAGATGCCGGTGATGGACGGCCTCGAAACCACGCGCGCTCTGCGGCGCGATCCGCGATGGGAGAAGCTGCCTGTGGTAGCGATGACAGCGCACGTGATGACGGGCGATCGCGAGAAGTGCATGGAGGCGGGGATGAACGGGTACATCTCCAAGCCGGTGCAACCGGCTCACTTGATCAGCGTTCTGGAGCATCATCTGGCAGCGACTGCGGAGCCGGTACCAACGATTTAATCAGCTCCCAAGTCTCGAGGACGTCTTCGAAAGTAGTTGCGATATTGCCGATCGAAAGCCGCAGCACAAATCTTCCCTTCAACACGGTTCCCGACAGAAAAGCTTTGCCGGTTCGGTTGACGCGCTCCAGCAGTTCGCGATTCTCGTCGTCAGAGCCAATCATGCGAAAGCAGACCAGCGAAAAGAGAACCGGCGCGGCGAGCTCAAACCGCGGGTGCGCCGCCAAGCGGTCCGCGAACTCGCGAGCCATGCGAACATGTCCGCGAAGGATCTCCGCGATGCCTTCGCGCCCGTAATATCGCAGAACGAACCACAGTTTGAGCGCGCGAAAGCGGCGGCCGAGTGCGACTGTGTACTCGGACAGGTTCACCGCGTTCGTGGATGCTCCAAGCAGATACGCGGGGGCCTGATCCAAAGAGAGCGCTTTGCGGAACACTTCGGGCCGGCGAGTGTAGAAGGCGCTGAGATCAACGGGAGTGAACAGCCATTTGTGCGGATTGAGGACGATGGAATCGGCGAGCTCGCAGCCTTTGAAGATGTAACGGTACTCATCGAGAATCGCGGCCGGGCCGGCGTATGCCGCGTCGACGTGCAGCCAAAGATTGTGGCGCCGTGCGATCGCCGCGATCTCGGGAACGGGATCGAGACTTGTCGACGAGGTTGTGCCCAGAGTCGGTACGACGCAGAAGGGCTTGTATCCGGCGGCGAGGTCGGCTTCAATCGCTGCCTTCAGATCGTTCGGGCGCATTCGGAATTCGTCGTCGATGGCGATGTGGCGAATGTTGCCCCGCTGCACTCCGGCGGCCAGCGCGGCTTTATCGACGGAGAGATTCGCATGCTCAGACGTGTAGAGGACCAACGGCGCGGCAGTAACTCCGGCGGCTTCTCGCGCGGCGACCACGGCATGAAACGTAGCGGTGGACGCGGTGTCGTGAATGATTCCGAAAAATTCTTCGGGCAAGCCCAGCCATTGACGCAGCCAGCCGAGCGAGATCTGTTCAAGCTCAGCTGCCGCGGGGCCGGTCTTCCACAACATCGGATTCGCGTTCAACACGGCGGCGAGCATCTCGCCAAGAATCCCCGGACCGGAGGCCGAGTTCGAGAAGTAGGCGAAGAAGCGCGGGTGGTTCCACTGGGTCAAACCCGGGACGATTACGTTGCGGAAGTCTTCAAAGATGGCGTCGATGGATTCTCCATGCTCAGGGCCCTGCTTGGGAAGACGCGCGATGAGATCGCCGGGCTCGACGTTCGGCAGGATGGGGTAATCGCGGATGTCGCGCAGGTAGTCGGCCATCCAATCGACGGCTTGGTGCGCGGCGGCGCGAAACTCCTCAGGGGACATTTGCGACGGCATACCCTATAATGGCGCGCGCCGAAGACGGAGGGCTAGTGAAAGAGCGGCAGCGCGGAGATCTCTTCCGCCGGAACGGGCTCGAGCGGAAGCCCGGCTCTTTTCCAAGCTCGCAGGCCGCCCTTGATCACGGCGGCGCCTTCGATGCCTTTGTCGCGCAGCATCTGGGCGACGCGAGCGCTGGTGGCCTCGCTGATGCACGTGCAGTAGAGGTAAACGCGGCGGCCTTCACCCGGCGATTGATCGTACGAAGCGGGCGCGTTGGGATCCAGCCGTTTCGATCCCTTCACCCGCATGGCCTTGCGGTCGTAGTAGCCGTGGCTGCGGACGTCGTAGATGACGGCCGCATTGGAAGAGAGGGCCCGGGCGGCTTCGTCAGGAGTGACGGAGGGCACTTGCATGAGGCTGCGCGTGCGAATCCAGTGCCACACGCGAAAGACCAGAAATGTTGCAATGGCGGCGAGCACGACCCAGCCGATGATGCGGCCGGCTAGATGGTAGCCGCGAGTGATCGCTTCCAAAGCTCCGCTGAAGAGCAAGCCCGCGGTCAGATAGGAACCGCTGTAGAGCGCGATGCCAATGAGATCGAGCCCGGCGAATTGGGCGATGCGCATGTTCATGCTGCCGGCGAGCGGCGGAGCCATCGTGTTGACGCCTGGAACGAACTTCGCGAAGAGGAGCAGGACGCGGCCGCGCCGGTGGAAGGATGCGGCCGAGCGCATGATGCACGACTCGGGGTTGAGCGAGAGCCGGCAGAGCAGTCCGAGCAGCCACCATCCGGTGAACCGGCCGAGGAGGAACAGGACGGAGTCGCCGACGATCATCGCGGAGATGGCGCCGGCGGCGCAGAGAGGGAGGCTCAGGTCGCCTCGCCCGCTGGCGGCTCCTGCGATGAGCATCGCGGGCGCGGCAGGGACCGGGAATCCGATGGACTCGAGGAAGACAATCACAAACAGGACACCGTAGCCGTGTTGGGAGAGACCGGCGAGGAGGGAATCCATTGGAGGGTTAAGAAGATCATCGCATGATGCTCGTCACGGAAACCAATCGCTGGGGGTGCGGGATAATGGGGTCATGATGAAGGCCGTTGAAGGGATTTACCGCAACGGAAAGGTCGAGCTCACCGAACCTTTGGATGCGGCCGAGGGTTCGCGCGTGATCGTGACCTGCGTCCTTGGTGCCGGGCCTGTTGATCTTCAGGAACGAGGAATCGACGAAACCCAAGCGGCAGATCTGCGCCGGCGGTTGGGCGCTTTTGCGGAAGACTGGGATCGGCCGGAGATGGCCGCGTACGATGAACTACCGTCGCGGTGATGTTGGTACGGACTGGACGCTTTGCAGCGCGGTGGATCGACATCCGGGGAAACTCGGCGGGCAGTGGTGCTTCCGAGGCACGCGTGTGACGGTCGCTTCATTATTTGAGCATCTCGACAAGGGCTCGACGATCGAAGAGTTCGCCGAGTGGTTTCCGTCCGTCAGTCGCGAGCTTTGTCCACGAGATCCTGGCGTTCGGCAAAGAACACCCTTGAACAACGCAGCGATTGCGTAACCTTGCTATTTGCGCGGGCGAATTGAAATCCGAATACTACTCAACCTGTGGCGCCCTGAGCATGCCCTTTCTCTTCGGGGGCAGACTCTGAGGACGCTTCTTGGCTGCGCGTATTTGGATCGACGAATTGCCCGTCGGTTGGATGCGTGGCGCGCTGCTTGCTGGCCCGTCGCAATACTGCAAGTACGTAGTTTGCTACTGCGAGCTCCGACTTCTGCCCCAGTCCAGCATTAGCGTATTTTTGCAATCTACCGCTTAGTTTCGCGACGGCCGTGCTTAAGAACCCCGCAACATAGGAGACCCTGGCATATTCGAAACCACTCTCGGCCCGTATGTTTCGAAGTTGACCCATCACGAGGTCAAACAGTCGATCGTCCTCCGCCAATACGCGTGCAAGTGAGTTCTTCGCTAACGCTGCGAGCAGTACTCGTTGGGCGGTCAGTATCAGCCCCAAGATGAGGAAGAAAACGGCTAACGCTGCGGTGACTTCTGAGGCGTTCATCGCTTTAATTCCCATTCAAAGAAGGGTCTGCCATAGACGATATGTCGCTCATATCTTTCGAATGCAGTCCAGAGTGCGGCCGCAAACATGGCGACGCAAGCGATTGCCCCGTTGACCCACGTCGCGGGATTTGTGACGGAAATCGTTCCGTAGCTGGCGGACAGCAATAATGTCGCGATGATCGTCCCCAGACAGACAGAGCGCCATTCCGATGCGAATCCCAGGGCGATCACATAGATCGCCGCGGCCAAAACGAGTTCAGCTGGATCCACGTGGCGTCGCGCGATTAGCTCGGCGGCAATCGGGAACAAGGGAAGAATAAGTAGGACTAAGAGGCCAGTTACATAATTGTCTAGAAGTTCTCCTCGGTGAGGTCGAAGGCCTTCAAGGGCATCGGATGGCGGTGTGGTACTCAGAACGGGACGCGGAGTCGCCTGTTCGTCCATGAAGGAAGTATATCGTGCCGTTCGGAAGCGGGTTGTGTGACCCGTCGACCTCCAACTGGAGTTGCTTCCGGGGTCAGAACACCCTTCGGGTTAACCGGCCGACGGTGAATTTTGCGGTGTCGGCGACGGCCATAACGGTCATCACGCCGGCTTGGACGGGGTCGGTGACGACGAGGTCGGCGGCGTCGGGGACGCTGCCGGCCATGTTGAGGCTGACGACGAGGAGGCCTTGCGCGCGGACCTCGCGCACCGCGTCTTCGATCTCGCCGCCCATGAGAGAGCCGGCCAAAACCACCGCCTTGACGCGGGGCAATCGGGCGGATGCGCGGACGGCATCAGCAAGAGGCTTCTCTCCGACCAGAGGAATTGTATCGACGGAGATGTGCTCGCCACGAATGTTGTGGCGGTCCGCTTCCGTGATGGCTCCGAGCGCGACCTGGCCGACTTGCGCGCCGCCTCCCATGATGATGATGCGCTTGCCGTAGATCTTCTCCATGGTCTCGACCTGCGCTACCTGCTGCACAACCGGCAAGGCTCGCAGTGCAGCGGCGAGCTCGGCCGAATCGCCCGGGAATTCGATCTCGAAATACGTATGGCGCGGGTTGATAATTTCGACGCTGGTGATGTCGCCCTGATGCGCGGCAATCACGCCGCTCAATTGATGCAAAATGCCCGGACCTTCGCTGGCGGTCACCTCAATTCCGATTTTGCGCGCCAATTATTCCACCTCGTATTTTTTCAGGATATCGGCCCAGCGGCCGTGCGCGCGAAGAAGCAGCTCCGCGACTTCGCGAATCGCGCCGCGCCCGCCGGAGGCGTCCGTTACGTAGTGGGCGGCGCGCTTCACTTCCGCGCGAGCATTGGCCGTTGCGATGGCCAAGCCGACGCGGCGCATGATGACGATGTCCGTGAGATCGTCGCCGGCGTATGCGATTTCGGCCGATGGAATGCCGCTCGCCTTTTGAATTTCTTGGAGAATCGGGATTTTTTCGATGTGGCCCTGATAGACGTACCTCATCTTGACTTGGCGGGCGCGCTCCTCCGTGGCTGGGGAAACGCGGCCGCTGATGACGCCCGTATGGATGCCGTGCCATTCCAGCCACTGCAAGGCGATGCCATCCTGCGAATCGAAGCCCTTGGTCTCGACCATCTTGCCGTTGGCGTCGGGCACGTTGAAGAGACGTCCATCGGTGAGGACACCGTCGACATCCATCAGCAGAAGGCGAATGCGAGAGGCTCGTTCGAGTACGGATTGATTCGCGAGATCAGAGCTCATGCGAAGGACTCTTTCATCGCAAACACTCGTTCATAGAGAGAACGCTCCTGGGTGAGAAGGCGCGCGTAGGCGCTTTCGAACTGGGGACGCGGCGAGAACGTTGCGCCGAGCGATGCGGGAAGCGCGTCAAGGCTGGGGATGACTCCGATTCGCTCCAGCGCGTAAAGCGCCGCGCCACGGCAGGAAGCCTCGGCCTCGGTCGAGGCGATCAGCGGGCGTGCGATGGCGTCAGCCATGATTTGGGTCCATGCGGGCGATTTCAGCAAAGCGCCTCCGGAGGCGATGACTTCGGAAGGCTCACCCGCGGCGCACGCGAGCGCGCCGTAGATTTCGCGGAAGCGCAGGGAAATGGATTCGAGAGCGGCGTGCAGGATGTGGAACGGCTCGGTCGAGAGCGAGAGGCCTGAGATCACGCCGCGCAGGTCGGCGCGCCAATAGGGCGACCGCTCACCCGCAAGGAATGGGAGAAACGTGAGACCGTGACTGCCGGGCTCGGCCGATTCGAGGCGGGCTTCGGCGTCGCGAGGAATGGCGATGGTGCGCTTGAGCCATGCGTAGACGTCGCCCCCATTTGAAAGAGCTCCGCCCATGAGGGCGCGATTCGCGTTAAGACGATAACACCATAAACCGGCCGGAATGTTTCGGGGCGCGGGAATGAGAACACGCATCGCACCGGTGGTGCCGACCATGAGCGAGAACTGGTCCGGACGCAAGCACCCGCTGCCGATGTGATTAGCGGCGCCATCGCCGATGGCGGGGAACCAAGGGCAGCTTGCGAAGGCCGGCCACAGCGAGCGATATTCGTCGCGCAAATTATGCAGGGGCTGGTCCATCAAAGATGGATCAGCAAGCTGCTCCCGGCGGATGGGGAGCGCGGCGAGTGTCGCGTCGTCGTAATTGTTCGCGGCCTGATTCCATAGGCCGGAGGCGGAAGTCATGGAGATTGAGGCTCGGGATTCGCCGAATAGTTCTTCAAAGAGATATTCGGGAAAGCTGAGGAAGCGGCGAGTCGCGGCAAGCTCTGGCGCACGGTTGCGCTCCAGCCAAAGAAGTTTGGCTGGCCAATAGCTGGAATGCGCAGGACAGCCGGTGGAGGCGTGAGTATTGGGGACTCGGGAGACCTCGCTCGCGCTGCGCGTGTCGAGCAGATGGAGGATAGGAAAGGTCGGTTTGCCGGGATCGTCGACTCCGCAAAAACTGTGCCAGAAGGCGCTGCCGGAAATCGCGGCGATGCGGAAACCGGCTTCGCGAACCTGGCGATGCAGCTCGTCGAGGCAGTCGATGACGTGGCGGGCGAGCTCCCCTGGATCGATTTCCGCGCCGCCGTCAGACGTGGCGCGGATGCTATAGGGGAGTTGTGCGCCGTAGCCTTCCATGCGCCGAGCGGTGGAATCGTAGAGCAGGGCGCGGACGGAAGAGGTGCCGATATCGAGGCTTACAATGAAGTGATCTGTCGCACTGTCTGGTGAAGACATGCCTGTGCTCGATAGGGTGCTCACGACAATGTCCCGTTATAACATGCTGCGCACGGGCGACCGTGTAATCGCAGCGGTTTCGGGAGGCGCGGATTCGGTGTGCCTATTCCTGGCTTTGAAGGAGCTTGCGCCGCGATTGGGAGCGAGCGTGGCAGGCGTCGCGCATCTGAATCACAAATTGCGCGGGGCAGCGTCGGACGGCGATGAGCGATTTGTTGCGGAACTTGCCGCACGGCACGGCATGGCCTTCTATCCCGCAGAGGCGCGAGTTGCGGACGCAGGCGGAAATCTTGAACAAGAGGCTCGCAAGGCTCGTCTGAATTTTTACGGGAGGCTGATTCGCGAAGGCACGTGCGACAGCGTCGCGACCGGGCACACCAGAGACGATCAAGCGGAGACGGTATTGTTCCGGATTTTGCGAGGGTCGGGAACGGCGGGGATGGCGGGAATTTTGCCGGTGACTGGGAAACGGATCATTCGCCCTTTGATTGAAACGTCCCGAGCCGAAGTAGAGGAATTTCTGCGGGCGCGCGGGATCGATTGGAGAGAGGACGCGAGCAATCGGGACACGCGGTTCGCGCGGAACCGGATCAGGCATGAGCTGCTTCCCGCGTTTGAGCACGAATGGAATCCGGCGATTCGGGAGACGCTGGCTCGAATGGCGGATGTCGCGCAGGAAGAGGAGCGATGGTGGAGGGGGAAGATCGCCAGGCTCGCACGAAAATTGGCGGTCGAGACGGACGGAGGAATCGAGATTCGCGCGGACGCGGTCGCGGCGTTGCCGAAGGCGGTCGCGAGAAGGCTGGTTCGCGAGTTGATGCGCGAAGCCGGAGGCCGGGCGGCGGGATTGGACCACGTAGACCGCGCGATTGCGTTGGCCAGCAGCGCGAGAGGTTCGGGATGCGTAACAGCCCCGGGCTTGGCGGTGGCGCGGTCATTCGAGTGGCTCAGATTTTCTGCGGCGGATGTCGCCGATCCGGAACCGGTACGGGTGGAAGTACCGGGCCGCTACGATTGGGTGAATGCGGCCGTGTGCTTTGCGGTCTCGCCAGCGGGCCCAGAGGGAAAATCCGGCGAACCCGGCTGTGCTAGGCTGAAGTGGAGAGGACTTCGCGGAGTCCTGGAACTACGCGGCTGGAAAGAAGGCGACCATTACCGGCCGCTGGGTCAGCAGCGGGATCAGAAGGTCAAGGAAATGTTCCAGAAAGCCCGCGTGCCCTCCTGGAAGCGGAGTTTCTGGCCGATTGTTACGGATGGATGCAAGATCTTGTGGGCCAGAGAGTTCGGCGTTGCGGCTGAGCTCGCATTGGGTTCGGATTCCGGCCCTTCACTATGCATCTGGGAAGAGAAACAGCCCGGGCATGAATCATTTCATCCGCGTTCAGCATCTTAATAGTCAGCCCTGTTAATGTGGGAGTAGGCATGAATTCAAGCGTTCGAAACTTAATCCTGTGGTTCGTGATTATCGCGCTGGTGGTGATGATCTACAGCGTCTTCCGCAAGCCCACCGCGGCCACGGATCAACCGGCTTTCTCTGACCTGGTGCAAAAGGTCAAAGACAAACAGGTCGACAGCGTGGTGGTCAATTCCGCCACCGGCGACATTCAGGGGAAGTACAAGAACAAAGACGAGTTCCACACCACGATCCCGCCGGGATATAACGACTTCATCACCTTGATGCTGAACAACGACGTCACGGTGAAGGCGGACAAGGACAACAGCGGTAGCTGGATGTCGATCCTGCTGCAAACATTCCCGATCGTTCTTGTTGCGGGATTTTGGTTCGTGATCCTGCGGCAGATGCAAAGCGGCGGCAACAAGGCTTTGAGCTTTGGGAAGAGCCGGGCGCGGCTGCATTCCTCGCAGCAAAAGAAGGTGACGTTCAAGGACGTCGCGGGCGTTGAAGAAGCCAAGGAAGAGCTGCAGGAGATTATCGAGTTTCTCCGTGAGCCGCAGAAGTTCCAGAAGCTGGGCGGGCGGATTCCCAAGGGCGTGCTTTTGATCGGGTCGCCCGGAACGGGCAAGACGCTGCTGGCTCGGGCGATCGCGGGCGAAGCGAATGTTCCGTTCTTCTCGATCTCCGGATCGGATTTCGTGGAGATGTTCGTGGGCGTGGGCGCGAGCCGCGTGCGCGATCTGTTCGAGCAAGGCAAGAAGAACGCGCCGTGCATCATCTTCATCGATGAAATCGACGCTGTCGGACGGCATCGCGGCGCGGGCCTGGGCGGCGGACACGATGAGCGCGAGCAGACGCTCAACCAGTTGCTGGTGGAGATGGACGGGTTTGAGTCGAACGAAGGCGTGATCCTGGTGGCGGCGACGAACCGTCCGGACGTGCTGGATCCGGCGCTGCTGCGGCCGGGGCGTTTCGACCGCCGCGTGGTGGTGGATCTGCCGGATATCAAGGGCCGCGAGGCGATCCTGCGGGTGCACACGAAGAAGACGCCGCTGGCCGATGACGTGGATCTGACGGTGATCGCGCGCGGGACTCCGCGGTTCGCGGGCGCGGATCTGGCGAACCTGGTGAATGAGGCGGCGCTGATTGCGGCTCGGCAGAATCGCAAGGTGGTTACGCAGTACGACTTCGAGATGGCCAAGGACAAGGTCATCATGGGCGCGGAGCGTAAGAGCCGCGTGATCAGCGACGAAGAGAAGAAGCACACGGCGTATCACGAGGCCGGGCACGCAGTGGTCGCGCTGATGATTCCTGAAGCGACGCCGCTGCACAAAGTGACGATCATTCCTCGCGGCATGGCGCTGGGCGTGACGACCTTCCTGCCGACCACCGATCAGTTCGACTTCAACAAGAGGCAAGCCGAGGCTCAGATCGCGGTGGGTATGGCGGGACGCGTCGCGGATGAGCAGTTCTGCCATATGCAGTCGGCCGGCGCGAGCAACGATATCGAAAAGGCCACGGATTTGGCGCGCCGCATGGTGTGCGACTGGGGAATGAGCGAGCTTGGTCCGTTGAGCTTCGGCAAGAAGGAAGAGCAGATCTTCCTGGGCCGTGAAATCGCCCAGCACCGCGACTATAGCGAAGCCACGGCGATTCGAATCGATGAGCAGGTTCGCAAGCTGGTTGAGCAGGGCTATCAACGCGCCAGGGACATCATCCAGGAGCATGCCGCCGCGCTAGAGCGGGTGGCGATGGCGCTGCTGGAGCGCGAGGTGCTCGATCAAGGCGAAGTGAAGCTGTTGATGGAAGGCAAGGACCTGGCGCCTTTTACTCCCGCGCCGAAGCCGCAGCCGCCGAGCGACGGTTCCCAACAGGTGATCAAGCCCGAGACGCCGCGGCGGGTGCCGAACGTGCTCGAAGGCGGACCGCAACCGGCTTGATTCCTCGGTTCGGCGTTTACGTCTTTGACCTGGACGGGACGCTGATGGATTCCGCGCAGGACATCTGCGCGGCGATTCAAGACACACTCCAAACATTTGGGCGAAGCGGCGTTTCTGACGCCGCTTTGCGCTGTTATATCGGGCGGCACCTGCTCGATATGTTCATCGACCTGGGTCTCGATATGGACCTTATGGAGCCGATGATCGCGCACTACCGGAGTGTGTATCCCACCTACAAACATCGCAGGACGAAAGTGTTTCCGGGAGTCGAGGAGATGCTTGCGGGATTGGGGGGAAGAAAGTCGACCGCTACTACCAAGGGCACCCCGATGACGCGCGCGGTTTTGGAGCAGTTCGGCTTGATCCGGCATTTCGATCACGTGCAGGGAACAGACGGATTTCCCGCCAAGCCGGAGCCGGACGTGATCTTGAGGTCGATTGAAGCGCTGGGGGTTCGACCGGAGGAATGCTTGTTCGTGGGCGATTCCGAGGCGGACATGGAGGCCGGCCGCCGCGCAGGAGTGCGGACGTGCGCGGTGCGGTGGGGATATGGAGATCCGGAGCGGATGGCGAAGTGGTCGCCAGATTGGTGGATCGAGCGGCCGGAGGAATTGTTGGACGAACGCCAATCGAGCCTTCATAATTGCGCTTTAGACTGACAGAGAGGAACCCAAAACATGCGAGCGCTCTTGCTGATCTCTCTGTTTGCCGGCGGGTCTTTATTCGCGCAGACGATTATTGATATAGGCAGTTTGAGCGG
>JASHRP010000647.1 GCA_030037375.1 Bryobacteraceae bacterium
AGCGGCGTCAGCGCCATCCGTCCGATGACGCTGGTGAAAGAGGGCACGGTCCGTTTTCCGAATGCCGCGGAAGCCGCCACGTTCAACGCCCTGCGCCATTTCGATGAAAAAGAAGCAGGTTTCCTGGACCGCTTCGCTCAACTCGCTGCCGTCGCGGCGCGGGAAGCGATCGCGAGCGCGGATCTCAAAATCGAAGGGCCGTTGCGCGAACGCTGCGCGGTTGTGACCGGATCGAGCGCGGGCGGCCAGATCACTAAAGACCAAAACTTCCACAGTCTCTATGCATTGCATGGACGTGTCTCGCCCCTGACCATCCCGTTAGTGATGGACAACGCCGGAGCCAGCCGCATCTCTCTGGAATTCGGAATTCGGGGACCGGCGTATACAGTCTCGACTGCATGCTCCTCTTCGAACCATTCGATTGGACAAGCGTTTTGGATGGTGAGGAACGGAGTCGTGGACGCGGCGATCGCGGGCGGCAGCGAAGCGCCTTTCGCGCCTGGGTTTCTGAAGGCTTGGGAGGCAATGCGCGTCGTGTCGTCCGACACGTGCAGGCCTTTTTCGAAGGGGCGGCGAGGACTAATTCTGGGC
This sequence comes from Bryobacteraceae bacterium, assembly GCA_030037375.1. Lineage (GTDB taxonomy): Bacteria > Acidobacteriota > Terriglobia > Bryobacterales > Bryobacteraceae > Palsa-187. The sequence goes on from JASHRP010000647.1 coordinate 592, forward strand.
GAGGGCGCGGCGATGCTGGCGCTGGAGCCGCTCGAATTCGCTCGCGCGCGCGGAGCGCAGGTGTGGGGCGAGATCGCGGGATTCGGGATGTCGTCGGATGGGCACCATTTGACGCAACCGCTGGCGGAGGGTGCCGCTCTGGCGATGCGGAACGCTTTGAGCGATGCGGAGGCCGATCCGCAAGCCGTTGGTTACATCAATGCTCACGGAACGGGAACGCAGGCGAACGACGCGACGGAGACGCAGGCGATTCGCGCGGTCTTTGGGGCGCACGCCGATCGGCTCTTGGTAAGCTCCACCAAATCGATGCATGGACACGCGCTGGGCGCGGCGGGAGCGCTAGAAGCCGCCGCGACGCTTGCCGCGCTTCGCGGCGGCCTCATTCCACCAACAGCCAACTTTCTCGAGCGCGATCCGGATTGCGATCTGGACGTTGTGCCGAATCACTCACGCCCGGCGGAAGTCGAATACGCGCTCTCCAATTCTTTTGCCTTCGGCGGTCTCAACGCGGTGCTAGTATTTCGCAGGACGTGAGACAAGCCAAGCGACTTACGGCGCGCCCAAAATCGCGCGCATGATCATGGGCGCCATGTCGCCGCGCGAGACGGCGTCGGTGGGGCAGTATTGATTCGAGCCGCAACCGGTCCAGAACCCCATGTCCATCATCTTTTGAATGAACTTGAAGTAGATGCTGGTTGAGGGAACATCGGTGAAGTAGGGCGTTTCAGTGTAAGTGAACGTGGTCAGATTGTTGGCGAGCATCCACGCCACCACGGTGAACACCGCCATCTGCTCCTGCGTGATGGTGTTGTCGGGACAGAACATGGGCGGGTTGCTCGAGCAGCCGCCGGTGATGCCGAACTGAGCGATGCGCTGTACAAACGGGAAGTACACGCTGGTGGACGGGACGTCGTTGAAGTACGGGGTCTGCGGATAGCTCAGCGGGCTGCTCAATGCCAAGTCCAGGCCCACCACCATGAACACCGCCATCTGTTCGCGCGTGACGTCGTTCGAGGGACAGTACATCAGCGGAGTGACGCTGCATCCACCGGTGATGCCGTTTTGGTACATCAGCGAGATGTAATCCGAGAACTGCGATCCCGCCGGCACGTCGGTAAATTGTTGAGTGGTTCCGGCGGCCATGACCTTGAAGGACTGGCCGGCGACCGTTACCGTGCCGAGCTCAGCCTCGCCGGTGGTGTTCGCGGCGGTGATCAGCGTAAACGTTCCGTTGCCGTTGCCCGACCCTCCGTTGAAAGAGATCCAACCCGGCGAGTTCGTGGTCGCGGTCCAAGCGCAGCCCGCGCCGATCGCTACCGTGACTACCGTCGAGCCGCCGCCGGATGCAAACGACCGGTTGGCTGGAACCAGCGCCGGAATGCAGCCGCTGGGAGCGAGAACTTCGACCGCGCTCATGTTGTAGGCGTCCGTGGACGGCGCTACATCGTTGAGAGTAACGAGAGTGCCGCTAGATGGGATTGGATTGATCTGGGTTTGGACCCAGGACGTACTGGTCCCGGTTGCCAGATCCTGAGAGACGATGTTTTGTGACGCACCCGGCGTTCGCACCGCTCCGCTGGTGGGGTCGTTGCCGACACCGATCACTAAGGAGCCGTCTCGCGTGGTGGTCAATGTCGCCGTCGGCAGACCGGACGCCGCGCTGGCGCTAGCCGTTGCGCCGATGGCTCCCGCGCCGCTCGTGCCGGATGGGTCTACGCCCTGGAAGCTCATCACTGTGATCGAAGCATAAACGCTCGTCGAAAGATTCGCGGTTACAGCCACGTTGCTGAGCGTCGCCGCAGCGAAAGATCGCCAGATCTCGGATGTGCCGGATTGTGTGTTGGTCCTCTGCACCAGGGTCCAGTTGAGACCCGCGCCGCTCATCGAAGTCACCGTGACGGCCGAGCTCGCCGGACCCGTGCCCACGAACGCGAGTATTAGCTCGTTGGCGGCGGCTGTCGAAAATGAGGGCGAAGCGATGCTGGTCACAGGGCCTGTGGAGCTCTGCGAGACCGATACATCCGGAGTCACTCCGTTGGGAGACGGCGCGACCAACCATAGCGGAGACGTCGCGGAATTGCTTCCCAGCGTTGCCTGGATATTAACCAGCGTGTCGGAAGCGACCGCGGAGGTCGCCACCTGGAAGCTTGCCTGCGTTGCTCCCTGGGGAATCGAGAACGATGGAGGGAGAACGACCGAGCTGGAGTTTCCATCGCTGAGCGAAATCGCGGTACCTCCCGCCGGAGCCGCGGTCCCGATGGTCACCAGACAAGTGGACGGAGCCGGCGGAAGGACTGAATCCGGACCGCAGGTGATGCTGACACTTGTTGTCGGCACCGAGTCTGTGAAGTTGATGGCGGTCTGATTGGCGCCGCTTATCGTTACTGCCTGCGAGCCTGGCGTGAACGTGTAGCCGCTTAGCGTTGGCGTCACAGTGTATGATCCGTTGGCCAGGCTGGTAAAGCTGTAGGCTCCCGAGGCGTTGGTAGTCACAGTCTGCGTCGCTGTGCCAGTGAGGGCAACGGAGACGCCTGACACTGCGGGCGAGACTGTTCCCGAGATGGTCCACGTCTGCGTCGA
>JASHRP010000648.1 GCA_030037375.1 Bryobacteraceae bacterium
ATCGTACACGTGAACCTTGCTTGCGCCGGGGGCAAGCGCAGCCTTCGCGCGGGAGGAAAGCTCGGTGATAATCGCCGGACCCACAATGGCCGCGGCGCTCCATGCAGTGAGGATCACGCCGTGAATCGCGCCGACGTTTTCGGGTCCGAAGATGTCGGCGAGGAACGCGGGGATGGTTGCGAACCCGCCGCCGTACATGGTGTAGACGATCGACCAGCTCGCCAGGAACGCTGCGTAATTCCCCGACGCCGCTAGTTGTGGGATCAGCCAGAACAAGCCGAACTGGACGACGAAAAATGTGATATACGTTGCGCGCCGGCCAATGACATCGGAGCCCGAGGCCCAGATAAACCGGCCCGCGAGGTTGAACAGGCTGATCAGCGATACTACCGCGGCAGCCTCAGCGGCGGTCTTTGAAAACAGGTCCTGCGTCATCGGCGAAACTTGCGAGAGGACTCCAATTCCGGCGGAAACATTGATGAAGAGAATCCCCCACATCAGATAGAACTGCGGCGTCGCCAGCGCTTGATTCCGGCTGATGCTGCGATCCGTGATCATCTTGTTCTTAACGGCAGGCGGCGTCCAGCCTTCCGGCTTCCAGCCGGCCGGAGGCCTATGCAGGAATCGCGAGCCGATCAGCATGACGATCAGATAGATTGCGCCGAGAACCACCATGGTTTCGCCCACGCCAACGGCTTTCATTAACGCGACATTCATCGGGCTGGCGATGGAGGCTCCGCCGCCGAAACCCATGATGGCCATTCCAGTGGCCATGCCGCGGCGGTCTGGGAACCATTTGACCAGTGTGCTGACTGGGGCGATGTAGCCGAGTCCGCAACCGACGCCGCCGATCAGTCCCATGCCGATGAACACGCCCACCGGCTGTTTCAGAAGAAGTCCCACGCCCCCGACCATCAATCCGATGCCAAAACATAGCGCGGCCACCGTCGCGGCCACGCGCGGGCCCCGGCGCTCAACCCACGTTCCTCCAAAGGCCGCACTCAAGCCGAGAATCACGAGAGCGGTGGTGAAGGTCGTATAAGGAGGGCTGAACCACGAGGGCGTTCCGGGAAGCGCATTCTTGATGGGGATGTTGAAGGTGCTCCACGCGTAGACGGAGCCGATGCAGATGTGAACCAGGACGGCTCCGAGCGGGATGAGCCAGCGATTCGAAACGGCACTGGGTTCCGATGTTTCCATGATTGGCGCGGCCATAAGAGTATCTGGAAGTATACTAACTTGCAAATGAATTTTCAGTGAACGCGGGCGGGAAGAATACTGCTCGAAGGCGCGTCTAAGTGGTATGCGTGCACTCTCGCTGCTGTTGATTGCCGGGTTGACCGCAGCGGCCCAGGAAGAGAATCCGCGATTCGAGGTGGTCTCCGTGAGACCTGCGGCTCCTGGCGTGCGGATCGGGAACCTGTTGCAGGGCGGTCCCGGGACGCCCGATCCGGCCCGGTTTACGGGAACCAACGTGATGTTCAGCACGCTTGTGCTCAGAGCGTTCGGAATCCAAAACGATCAACTGAATGCGCCGGATTGGATTAACTCGACCGATCTCCGCTTCGATATCGGGGCGACGGTTCCGGCGGGCGCGACGAAGGAGCAGCTCGGCGTAATGCTGCAGAACATGCTGATCGACCGCTTTCATCTCGTCTACCATCGCACGCAGAAGGAGTTTCCGGTGTACTCTCTCGTCGTAGGTCCCAACGGTCCGAAGCTGAGAGCAGCTGCTCCGCAGAGTCGCCCGATGCCGGGCATGCGGATCATGGCTTCCTGCCAGGGCGACCGGATGACGGCGAACGGCCGAGATTCGGCTGGGATCGCGCAGGCCCTGCAGAGCGCGGTAGGGGCTCGAGTCGTGGATAAGACCGGCTTGAGCGGAACTTACGATATCGAGCTGTACTTTGGCGTCGACCGTTCGCTAGGCGGAGGACCGATGAACTGCACGGGCAAGAGCCTGGACGCGCCGCCGGTGTTGGAGGCCGTGCAGAAGCAACTCGGGCTGAAGCTGGAGAAGGGCAGCGCGATGCTCGATGTGATCGTGATCGAGCATTTGGATAAGGCACCCGTCGAGAACTGATCTGGTTACTCTCCCGTCTTCTTGAACGTACCCTTGCTCTTCGCCACGTCGATCAGCGTTGGATAAAACTGCACGAACGTAGTATCCACCGCGCCGTTTTGTTCATGGCACGAATAGCAATTCTCGGTCTTGGGAATCAGGGTCCCCTCTGGAGCGCCCTTCGCAAACCGGTAAAATGCCCATTCTCCGCGCGAGGCATCCTTGACGTGAATCTCGCCCACGCTGCCGGTCGTCTGGACGCGTCCGTTCTTGTTGATCGAGACCTGGCTTTCCGAAGCGCGAAGTTCCAACACCAACACTGTTTTATCCGGCCAAGATCCGGTTTTGAGGAACGCCCGATAAGCCGACGGATTGACGAAGACGTTTTCGAATGGAGGGTTGGCCGAACTCGCGTCGCTGGTGTACGCCATTCCGATTCCGGAGCTGAGGAAGATCCATTCGCGATAGTCTGCGGGTAACACAAGATTCCCGCTCTTCGTATAGCGGAGCGGATCGCCCGGCTGGGCCATTGCGATCATGGCCCAGCCTAAACCAATCAGCAGCATTCTCTTCATTTGAAACCAGCACCCCCTAGGCTAATCTAATATTGAAGTCAGACGGAGAATACAAACATCATGGCAGACTACGCACACCCTGAAGCGCTAGTGTCGACCGAGTGGGTCGCACAGCACGCCAGCGATCCCAACGTCCGGATCGCGGAAGTCGATGTCGATACGGCCGAGTATTCGAAAGGCCATGTTCCCGGCGCGATCGGCTGGAACTGGACCACGCAACTCTGCGACACGGTTCGCCGCGACATTCTGTCGAAGTCGCATTTCGAGAAGCTGATGGCGGAGTCGGGCATTTCGAACAACACGACGGTCATTCTCTACGGCGATAACAATAACTGGTTCGCGGCCTGGGCCTTGTGGCAGATGAAGATGTACGGCCACAACGACGTCCGGCTCATGAACGGCGGACGCAAGAAATGGCTCGCCGAAGGGCGCGATGTGTCGACCGATGTTCCGTCGGTCTCGCAGGCAAGCTATACGGCATCCGGCCCCGACAATGCACTGCGCGCGTTCCTGGATCAGGTTCAAGCCGCGGTCCAAGGAGGACGCACGTCTCTGGTGGACGTTCGCAGCCCTGCGGAATTCACCGGCGAGATCCTCGCGCCTCCGGGGCTTCCCGAAACCTGCCAGCGCGGCGGCCATATTCCTGGAGCTCGCAGCGTGCCGTGGGGTAAGGCTTGCAACGACGATGGAACCTTCAAGTCTTACGACGATTTGAGGGCGTTGTACGGCGTCGAAGGCGTGGACGGCTCGAAGCCCGTCATCGCATACTGCCGGATCGGCGAGCGTTCCAGCCACACCTGGTTCGTGCTGCGTTATCTGCTCGGCTTCGATCATGTGCGCAACTACGATGGCTCCTGGACTGAATGGGGCAATCTTGTAGGCGCACCGGTGGAGCGCGGCGCAGCGCCGGCCGCGGCGAAAGCATGAAGGTCGAAGAGCACCAGGAGCGCCGGCTCGAAATCGCGGGCTGGCCGGTTCACTTGACTAGCTATCGCATCGGCGAGACCTACCACTGCACGGCCGATAACGTCTCACCGGGCGCCAACCTTGCGCGCACCAGCGGCGCGACGCGCGAAGAAGCCGAGAACAAGGCGATCGAGCGCGCCGGCGAGCGATTGAAACAGACGCATCGCCACGCCGTTTAGGGTAAGGTAGAAGCGCGTGGCCAGCGCTTCGACCCTCGACAATTCCGCGTCGATGTCCGGCGCGCGCCGGCTTGAGTTGATGGTGCTGCTGGGCGTGCTAACGGCGTTCGCGCCGTTGAGCATCGACATGTACTTGCCCGCGCTGCCTGCGCTCGAAACCTACTTCAAAGCCAGCGAGGGCGCGGTTCAACTCACGCTGGCGTCATTCATTGTCGGATTCTCACTCGGCCAGACCATTTACGGTCCGCTTGCGGACCGGTTCGGCCGAAAGCCGCCGCTATACGTCGGCATGGTGGTCTACACGCTCACCTCGGGAGCGTGCGCCTTCGCCGCGTCGGTGAACGCGCTCACGGCCTTGCGATTGCTGCAATCGCTCGGCGCGTGCGCGGGATCGGTGATTTCGCGCGCAATGGTGCGCGACCTGTTTCCGCCGGTCGAAACGCGCCGCGTGTACTCGGCCCTGATTCTCGTGATGGGCGTTTCGCCGTTGGTGGCGCCGCTGTTTGGAGCCTACATGCTGATCTGGTTCAGTTGGAAGGCGATCTTCCTTTCCGTGATGATCGTCGGCGCGCTGGGGACCGTCGCGATGATCTTTCGTCTGCCGGAAACTCTGCCTTCCGCGAGACCGCTCTCATTCGGCTACATCTTCGCGACCTACCGCGATCTCCTGAAAGACCGGTTCTTTCTTGGCTCGACTCTGGCGACGGGTTTCAGCTCCGCCGGAATGTTCGCGTACATCGCTGGTTCGCCATTCGTGTTCATCAATCTGTTCGGCGTCACCCCGGACCATTTCAGTTGGTTCTTTGGCGTGAATGCGGCCGCGGTTGTGATCGGCGCGCAAGTCAACGGGCGCATGCTCCACGGGCACGCGCCGGAACGCGTGATGCGATCCGCGGCCCTTGTGCAGGCCATCGCGGGACTGCTTCTAGTGATCGCTTACTTCGTCACGCCGAAAAGCCTTTCCAGCATTGCCCTCCCGCTGTTCCTGTACCTATGCACCATCGGCTTCGTTTTTCCGAACGCGGTGGCGCTTGCGCTCGCCGACCATGGGCACGTGGCCGGTATGGCTTCCGCGCTGCTTGGGACAATTCAGTTCAGCATGGCGGCGGTAGCTATTCTAGTCTTGGGCGTGATCAATAGCACCAGCGCGTTCCCCATGTCAGTAATGATCTGCTTTTGCGGCGTGATGGGCGTGGCGATGCACCTTGCCCTCATTCACCGTAAGGCGTAATCACGCTGTTTTCGTCCGGGCAGTGCGGCTTTCCAAATAACTCCGGATAGCCTCATCCAGCGATGGCATCGGAGCGATTCCCAACTTCTCGGCTTTCGCGTTAGACAAAGCGGAGTACTCTGGCCGCCGCGCCGGCGGGTGAAATTCGCTCTGCTTGGTCGGCTGCAAATCCGGGTTAAGCCCCGCGGCGTGAAAAATCTTCGCCGCCCAATCGAACCACGAAATCGGCGAACCCCCGCCAAGGTGGTACAGGCCCCCCGCTTCACGCTCGATCAGATCGGCGGTGCGGCTGGCCAGCGCCGGCGCGAACGTCGGCGACGCCACGTAACCAATGACCCTTATCGTGTCACCCTTCGCCGCAAGCCTCAGCATCGTCTCCACGAAATTGCCGCGCGGCGTCCACGCGCCGGCCGGTCCGAAAACTCCGCACGTTCGAATGATCAGCGGATCTTCGAGATATGCTCGCGCATACAACTCGCCCGCCAGTTTCGAAACAGCGTAGGCCCCTAGTGGATGCGGCTCATCCTCCTCGCAGTACGCCCGCCTGGCCAGACCGTCGAACACATAATCGGTCGAGAAGTGAACCAGCTTGGCTCCCGCATTCCGGCAGGCGATCGCGAGATTGCGTACTGCCAGCGCATTGACTTGAAAGGCTTCGACGGGCTCCTTCTCCGCGACATCGACCAAGTTATAAGCCGCCGAATTCAGGACGACGGAAGGACCAAAGTCCGCAAGCGCCTGCTCAACCCGACCCGCGTCAGCGACATCGGAGTCGGACCGTCCAAACCCCTTAACTTGATAGCCACGCTCGGAAAACTCGGCACACAACTCCGTGCCCAATTGTCCCGCGGCGCCGAAAACCGCGATTTTTTTCACGATTTCATTAGGGATGGCTGGGAGGCAGGGACTCGAACCCCGATACGCAGATCCAGAGTCTGCAGTCTTACCATTAGACGACCTCCCAGCAGGACGATCTTAATTTTAACATCTCGTGAGGATGCATCAAGATGGATGAACAAATTGCAACGCGTTGCTGCGTAGCCGGCGGCGGCCCGGCCGGGATGATGCTCGGGTTCCTTCTGGCCCGCATGGGCGTGGATGTGACCGTGCTCGAAAAGCATGCCGACTTTCTGCGCGACTTTCGAGGCGACACCGTTCACCCGTCCACGCTTGAATTAATGCATGAACTCGGCATCCTGGACGAGTTTCTGAAACTGCCTCATCAGGAAGTGCGGGAGCTGTCCGCCGAGGTCGGAAAGGAAAGCGTCAAGATTGGGGACTTTACGCACGTCCCCACTCATTGCAAGTTCGTGGCGCTCATGCCTCAGTGGGATTTCCTCGACTTCGTGAAGGGGCAAGCGCAGCGGTATCCTGCCTTTCACCTGAAGATGCAGGCCGAGGTGACGAGCGCGCTGATTGAGAACGGCGCGGTAACCGGCGTTCGAGGGAACTCGCCGGAAGGGCCATTCGAGATCCACGCCGATCTAACCGTTGGAGCCGATGGCCGCCGCTCCGCTGTGCGCAAATCGGCCGGACTCGAAGTGATCGACCTCGGCGCGCCGATGGACGTGATGTGGATTCGGCTCAGCCGCGATCCCGGAGACCCGGCGCAGACCTTCGGCCACGCGGATACCGGCAAGATCCTGGTGATGCTGAATCGCGAAACGTACTGGCAGGTCGCCTTCGTGATTCCGAAGGGCGAAGCTGACGAAGTGAAGCGCAAGGGCCTGGACGCATTTCGCCAGGAACTAACCACGCTGCAGCCATTTTTGAGTGACCGGGTCCAGGAGCTGACCGATTGGAAACAGGTAAGCTTGTTGACCGTCACGGTCGACCGCCTGCGGCGCTGGTCGCGGCGCGGCCTTGTCTGCATCGGCGATGCCGCCCACGCGATGTCTCCGATCGGCGGGGTCGGGATCAATCTGGCGATCCAGGACGCGGTTGCGGCGGCAAACATCCTCGGCCCGATTCTTCGCGACCGTGCGCCCACGGAAACCGAGCTGGCGAAAGTGCAGCAGAGGAGAGAACTCCCCACCAAGGCCACGCAGCGGCTGCAAATCGCGGTTCAAAATCGGGTGATTCGCAAGGTGCTGGGCAGCGCCCAGCCCTTGAAACTGCCATGGGCCATGAAGCTCTTGGACCGTTGGGCGTTCTTGCGGCGCATACCGGCACGAGTCCTGGGTGTGGGATTCCGCCCGGAACACATCCGCACTCCGGATATCGGTTCGCGATAGCGGGTGCTAAACTGGACGATGCCTATGGCCATCAGTAAGGAATTGCTGGAGATCCTCGTCTGCCCTCTGTGCAAGGCCCCGGTAGAGCTCAAGCAGGACGAGAACGGCCTCAAATGTGTCGAGTGCAAGCGCGTGTACCCAATTCGTGACGACATTCCCGTGATGCTAGTGGATGAAGCGCGCATAGAAGAATAGCTGTACGATGCCATCCTTGCCCGCAGGGTCATCGATGATGGAGCGTTTGCCGGCGGGATCGCGCATTGCGGTGATTCGTCTGCGGTCCTTGGGCGATTGCGTGCTTACCACCCCCGCGCTCCATTTGCTGAAGTCGCATCGTGCGGATCTGCGCATTGCCGTTGTGGTGGAGGATCGTTTCCGTGCGGTTTTCGAAGGAAATCCGGACGTCGAGGAAATCCTGCCGCCGCGAGCCGCTGCGATCCTGCGATGGCGGTCGCGCCTCGCTTTGAATCTGCATGGCGGCACGCGGAGCATGGCGCTGACCGCGGGGTCCGGCGCGGCGATGCGAGCCGGTTTTGCGCACCATCGCTTTAGCTTCCTTTACTCCGCCAGAATCCCGCGTGCCCAGGAGATTCTCGGCGAGGAGCGGCCGGTTCACACGGCGGAACATATCGCAAGCGCGATGTTCTGGATGGGCGTGCCGCGAACCGAGATTCCGAGAGCGAAGCTCGCCGCAACGAAGATCCCCGAATTCGTGCGGGGCGGATACGCCGTGCTGCATCCGTTCGCTTCCGCGGCGGATAAAACCTGGCCTGCAAGCAATTTCTGCGCGGTCGCCATGCACTTGCGGAGGGCCTGCGATCTGGAGCCGGTGTTCGTCGCGGGACCGGATGACGACGCCGGTGCATTCGAAGGTTTCCGTGTATGGCGCGGCGCTCCGCTAGGCGAGTTGAAATCGCTGATGGCGCGGGCGCAAATCTTTATCGGGAACGACAGCGGCCCCGCGCACATCGCCGCGGCATTCGGAGTTCCGGTTGTGGCGATTTTTGGATCCTCGAACGCGGTGACGTGGGCGCCCTGGAAAACTGAATCCCGCGTGCTGAAGTCGGGGAAGGGAATTGGCGGCGTCGAGATCAACGACGCGATCACCGCGATTGAGGTATTGCGCGGCGTTCACGCGCATCCGGAGCCGCGCGGGTGAAGGAACTGTCCCGGCTGCTGCGCTATTCCGTACCGTACACCGGGCATTTGCTGGCTTCCATCGTACTGATGGCTTGCGTCGGCGCGGCCCAAGCGCTGACGGTATTACTCATCCAGCCGGTGTTCGATCGCGTCCTCGACCCCAAGTCCGCCGACGCGCCGGTGAAGTTATTCACCATTCCTCTCTGGGGTCATCCCGTTTATCTCGACAGCTTCGTTCCGTCGGGATGGCACAATGTCTGGACCATGGTCGCGTTCGCGATCCTGGTGGTCTTCGCCGTCAAGGGAATTTGCGATTATTCAGCCAATTATTTGGTCAACTACGTCGGCTTCTCCGCTGTGACCGATCTGCGCCAGGATGTCTTCGACAAGGTTCTCTACCAGGATGCCCATTTCTTCGAAAACAACTCCAGCGCGCGAGTGATGAGCTCCATCATGAACGACCTGGAGAAAATCCAGGTCGCGCTGTCCGGGATTCTAGCGGATCTGTTGCGGCAGAGCTTCACGGCTCTTGGGTTGGGGGCAGTCGTATTGCAGAAAGACTGGAAGCTCGCGCTGGTCAGCCTGACTTTGCTGCCATTCGTGCTGGTGCCGACCCTGCGCTTGGGGCGCCGGATTCGCGGCACCACGCGCCACGCGCAAGACGCCGCCGCCGAGCTCAATCAAGTCCTGCAAGAAACCCTGACCGGCCATCAGGTGGTGAAATCGTTCAGCGCCGAAGATGTCGAATCGAACCGCTTTCGCGATCGCGCCGAGCGGCTGCGGCGCAATAACTTGAGGTACGTCGGCCAGCAAGCCATCGCCTCGCCGATGATCGAATTTTTTGGCGCGGCCACCATCGTCGGCCTCCTCGCCTACGCGCGCTTGCAAATCAAAGCCGGCGCAATGAGCACCGGCGAATTCATCGGCTTTGTCATGGCTCTGCTGCTGCTTTATGAGCCCGTGAAGCGCCTCACCGGCATTCACAACATCTTTCAGCAAGCTCTCGGCGCATCGCAAAAGGTTTTCGAATACCTGGATCGAGACCAGCAAATCAAGGAACGCCCCGGCGCGGTGAAGCTGGGCAAATTCGAGAAATCGATTCAATTCGATAACGTCAGTTTCCGCTACCCCGGCGCGCCCTTGGGATTCCACATGGAGGGGATTTCGCTGGAAGTCTCCTACGGTGAAGTGGTCGCCCTGGTTGGAGCGAGCGGAGCAGGCAAGACGACGCTCGCCAACCTGGTCCCGCGATTTTATGACGTAACCGAGGGCGCCGTCAGAATCGACGGGCGCGATGTGCGCGATCTGCGTCTCAAATCCCTGCGCGATCAGATCAGCATCGTTGCGCAGGACACGTTTTTGTTCAACGATACGGTCATCAACAATATCCGTTACGGCCGCCCCGATGCGACGCCGGACGAGGTGAAGCAAGCTGCCCGCAACGCGCTCGCGGAGGAGTTCATCCAGCGCATGCCCGACGGGTATGAAACGATGATCGGGGAACGAGGCGCGAAGCTCAGTGGCGGCCAGCGCCAGAGGCTGGCGATCGCGCGGGCGCTGCTCAAGAATTCGCCGATCTTGATTCTGGATGAAGCGACCTCGCATCTCGATTCGGAATCCGAGGCTCTGGTGCAGCGCGCGCTGCACACTCTCATGCAAGACCGCACCGTGATCGTAATCGCACACCGTCTTTCGACCGTCCGGAGAGCGGACAAGATTGTCGTCCTTGATCGAGGCCGGATTGCCGAGATCGGTACCCACGAAGAACTCGCCAGCCACGGAGGAATTTACCGCCGTTTGCACGACCTCCAATACCTCGAGGCGGACGCGACGCTATGACCTCGGCCCCGCTCCATTCCATGACCGGCTTCGCGCGAGCGCGCCGGTCTCACGCCGCAGGCGAAATCGTTGTGAGCGTGAAGACCGTCAATCATCGCGGCTTGGATATTCACATCCGCGGCCCCGAAGCGGCCGATCCGCTCGAAGCTTCCATCCGCGCGATCGTCAAGGGTCAGATCGTCCGCGGTCACGTGGAAATCCGCATTTCGCTTCCCGGTTTGGCTTCCGAGGGTTCAGCCCCCCAATTGAATCGCCCGCTCTTAGACGCGTACATGAAGGCGTTTCAGGAAGCCGCCGATGCGCTCGGCATCGACGATGAGCCGGACATAAACGCGGCCCTCCGAACCCCCGGAATGCTTGCGTTGCGCGAAGAGGCCGAGCCCGAGGCGAGTATATCGTCCGGCGTCTTGGAAGCGCTTGGCGAGGCGCTCGCGCAGCTAAACTCATTCCGCGAACGCGAGGGAGATGAAATCGCAACGGAGATGCGAAAGCACAATGCCCGAATCGCGGAAGGCGCGGCGGAAATGGAGCGGATTCGCCAATGCGCCACTGAAGCGTTCCAGTCCCGGCTCACTGAACGCCTGAAGGATCTGCTTAAGGGCGCGCAGTTGGATCCGCAGCGGCTGGCGCAGGAGGCGGCGATCCTCGCCGACCGCAGCGATATCGGCGAGGAGCTGGCCCGCTTGCGGATCCACTCCGCTCAGGTTGCCGCGCTGCTGGACGCGGGCGGAGAGGCGGGCAAGAAGCTCGATTTTCTGTTGCAGGAGATGAACCGCGAAGCCAATACGATCCTTTCGAAAACCAGCGGAATCGGCGAAACCGGATTGCCGATCACCGAACTGGGTCTCGCCGCGAAGGCGGACATCGAAAAGATCAGGGAGCAGAGTCTGAATTTGGAATGATCACGCTCTTCGTCATCTCCGCGCCTTCAGGTTCCGGCAAATCCACGCTGGTTCATGAGGTGATGAAGCGCGTGCCTCGCCTTCGATTTTCCGTTTCCTACACCACGCGAGCGCCGCGCGGGCAGGAGCAAAACGGCACGGACTATTTCTTTATCGGCCGCGAGGATTTTGAGGCCCGCGCTGAGGCCGGCGAGTTTCTCGAGTGGGCCGAGGTCTTCGGCAACTATTACGGCACTCACTGCTCCGAGTTAGACCGGGCCGCCGACGAGGGGGTGGACCTGGTGCTCGACATTGACGTGCAGGGTGCGCGACAATTGAAACAGAAGATTCCGGCCGCGGTTTCCATCTTTATTCTTCCGCCCAGCCGCGGGGAATTGGAGCAGCGGCTGCGGGCGCGCTCCCAAGATTCGGAACAGGTAATCGAGCGCAGATTGCAGGAAGCCGCCGAAGAGATCCGCAACTATTCGAACTATGATTATGTGCTGGTGAACCGGGAGGTCGGCGCTTCGGCGGAGCGCTTAGCCGCGATTGTGGAAGCGGCGCGCAGCCGCCGCGACCGAATGGAACGCGAAATCCGGCCGATTCTGGAGACTTTCAATAATGCCTGAGACCAACTTGAAGCAGTCCGCGCAGAGCGTGATTCCGGACGACCCGGAAGCCAGCGCCTATCGTTTCATTATCGTCGCCGCCAAGCGCGCGCGGCAGTTGCAGAACGGCGCGCGCAGCTTCCTGCCCACGACCTCGAAAAAGCCGACCGTCGCGGCGATGGAGGAAGTGCGCCGGGGCCTGGTGCAATACGACGATCCCAGCCTGCCTCATCCCGAGGTTATGGAGCTTCCTCCCGAAGAGTAAACCCCTCGGGCTAACGTGCGATGAACGTAGCGCTCGGCGTCGGCGGTGGGGTTGCCGCTTACAAGGCGGCGGAGTTGGCTCGCGCCTTAATGGAGCACGGCTTCACGGTTCAAGCCATCCTCACCGATGCCGCTCGGGAGTTCATCCAGCCTTTAACCTTTGCCGCCCTCACCGGGCGGAAAGTAATCACCGGACTCTTCAGCGGCGCAAGTTCCGAAGACACGCTTGCAAGTTCGGTTGAGCATATCCGTGTCGCCCAGGAGCATGATGTTCTGGTGATCGCGCCCGCCACCGCGGATCTGCTTGCCAAACTCGCTCACGGCCTCGCCGGAGATTTCCTCACCACCATGTACCTGGCCTTCACCGGCCCTGTCGTTCTTGCGCCCGCGATGAACTCGAACATGTGGAATCACCCGGCCCTGCGCGAGAACATGCGAATCCTGCGCGAACGCGGCCACACGATCGTCGAGCCTGAAGATGGGCCGCTGGCCTGCGGAACGATCGGCCCAGGAAGGCTCGCGGAGCCGGAGAAGATCGCGAAAGTTGTCGCGGGTTTGCGGAATCGCCCCGCAGCGTCGAAGCGCGATATGGAAGGCGAGACCGTTCTCATCACCGCGGGCCCGACGCAGGAACCCCTCGATGCGGTGCGGTATTTGAGCAATCGCTCCAGTGGGAAGATGGGCTACGCCCTGGCGCAAGCGGCGAGGGATCGCGGCGCTCGCGTGATCCTGGTGTCCGGACCGGTGCATATTGATCCGCCGAAAGACGTGGAGATCGTCCGAGTGCACACGGCGGTCGAGATGCGCGAAGCCGTGATGGATCATCTGGACGAAGCTACCGTGATTGTGAAAGCCGCGGCGGTTGCGGATTATCAGCGGCTCAACGCGCCCAATCACAAAGTAAAGAAGACGGCGGCGCGCTTGTCGCTGGAGCTCGACCCCACGCCGGACATTCTCGCCGAGCTAGGCCGAAAAAAGGGCGACCGCCTTCTGGTCGGCTTCGCGGCGGAAACCGAGAATCTGATCGAGGAAGCGCGGCGCAAGCTGGAATCGAAGAACTGCGACATGGTTGTGGCGAACCTCGTCTCCCAGGAAGGCGAAGGCTTCGAATCGGACGAGAACGAGGTTGTGCTGGTATTGCGCACCGGAGAAGCCATCCCCGTGAAGCGCGCGCCCAAGACCGCGATCGCGCACCGCATTTTCGACGAAATGATCAAACTGAGGCTGGCGCTCCACAGCTTGAGATGAATCGGGATCGGCTGCGGCAGGCCTTGGAGTTTTACCGCGACCTGGGCGTCACGGATGTGTACCGTGTCGAGGCGCCTTCCGCCGTTGAAGTCGAAAAAGTCAGCCACGAACTAACGCCGATAAGCACGGATTTGGCGCCGGCTGAAGTTACCCTGCCTTCGCTCTCTCCAGACAACGACACTCTCGAAAAGATCAAGGAAGACATCGGTCCCGATTGCCGCCGCTGCCGGCTGTGCGAGCAGCGCTCGAAAATCGTATTCGGCTCGGGCAATCCTCATGCGAAGCTGGTGTTCGTCGGCGAAGGGCCTGGAGCGGACGAAGATGCGCAGGGACTCCCCTTCGTGGGGCGCGCCGGCCAGCTCCTTACGCAGATGATCGAAGGCACGGCGTCGAAGGAAGGCATTCCTATCCGTCGCGCCGACGTTTACATTTGCAATGTGGTGAAGTGCAGGCCTCCGGAAAATCGCACGCCGCAGCCCGATGAAATGGAGATCTGCGGACAATTTTTATTTCGTCAATTGATGACGATCAAGCCGAGAGCCATTTGCGCCCTTGGATCGACCGCCGCGAAAGCGCTGCTCAATACCAAGGACGGCGTCATGCGGCTTCGCGGCCATTGGCATAAATGGCGCGATATTCCCGTGATGGTGACGTACCACCCCTCCTACCTTCTGCGCCCTTACAACCAGAACGCAAAGCGCGAGGCGTGGGACGATCTCAAAAAGGTGCTGCATTTTGTCTACGACTAGCAGCCGGCCGTCTGCGGCTAAGCGCGGCTTGTTCATCACGTTTGAGGGTCCAGAAGGCAGCGGCAAATCGACCCAACTACGCATGCTGGCGGCGCGTCTCAAATCCGGCGGCCGCGAGGTGCTCGAAACAGCCGAGCCTGGCGGCACGCCGGTCGGCATGCAGATTCGCCGGGTCTTGCTCGATTCCGCTAATACCGAGCTTCGCCCTACAACTGAGCTCCTGCTGATGTTCGCCGCGCGCGCGCAGAACGTCGAGCAGTTGATTCTGCCGGCCTTGTCGCAAGGACGTGTGGTGCTGTGCGACCGCTTCACGGACTCTTCGCTGGTGTATCAAGGCGCTGGTCGGGGGTTGGGCGCAGAGATGGTCTACGAGGTCGATCGCATCGCCTGCCGCGGCTTGGTCCCGGATCTGACTCTATTGATCGACATCGACATCGAGACCGGGTTGGCGCGCGCGCACCGGCGCAATGCCCGCACACAAGATGTCGAGACGCGCATGGAAGAGCAGAACCTCAGCTTTCACCGCAAGGTCCGCGAGACTTACCGTCAACTGGCGTCGGATGAGCCGAGCCGGGTGCGGTTAATCGACGGCTCCCGTCCGGAAGCCACGGTCGGAGCCGAGGTTTGGGCCGCTGTCGAACCTATGTTATGACGCGGCTCGCAGCCGATTTTGCGACAATGGCGATTGTTCGCGTTTCTTCATTGGTCGAATGCGGGCCCTTAGCACAGCGGTTAGTGCAGCGGACTCATAATCCGTT
>JASHRP010000649.1 GCA_030037375.1 Bryobacteraceae bacterium
GTATCCTCGGCGAACTCGGGTGAGCTTCCCGAATCGGGTGCGTTCGCGGCGATCCCTGTGTCGTACCCGGGCGACCATCCTCCACTGACGCATCCCGTGGCCTCGCGGAAGAAATCCACAGTGAAGCAGGGTGCGATCGCGGCTAAGGTGTCGAAGCCGGCAACGAGATCTGCTCGCGGCGTGGCGTCTCCGGTATCGGCGCCCACGTCCAAGGCGCCCGCGAAAAAGCCAGCCGTCGCGCAAGCCTCCAAGAAACCCACGCCAAAGCCGGCCGTGGCGCGCACACCCGGCGCTTAGTCAACCTTTATCTCGACAAAGGCTCAAACGACATTTTTTCTTGCCTTCCGGGTAAAACGCGATATTCTATGTTCTGGTTACCCGCGTGAAGGCGCGGGCGGCATACATGCCGTACGATGGAGGAGAAAGAATGCAAGAGTTTCGACTCTCGGTCGATGACGATGAAATCGACGACTACGATCAGGATTCCAACATGAATGTGGACGACGATCTCGGCGAGTACGGAATGGATGACGACGATGTGGAAGAGGTCGTCGTAACGGAAACCGTGATCGTGCCGGTCGAAGCTCCGGCCTCGATGGGCGAGGCTGCTGCTCCCGAGCCAGCCCTCGCGAAGAAGCCTGCCGCCTCCGCAAAGAAACCCGCGGCCGCGAAGAAGGCGGCTCCGGCCAAAAAGGCCGCCGCGAAAAAAGCTCCGGCCAAGAAAGCAGTAGCGAAGGCGCCGGCCAAGAAAGTAGTAGCGAAGGCGCCGGCGAAGAAGGCTGCGGCGAAAAAGGCTCCGGCCAAAAAGGCCGCCGCGAAAAAGGCTCCGGCCAAAAAAGCTCCAGCAAAGGCTGCGGCGAAAAAAGCTCCGGCCAAGGCCGCCAAAAAGGCTCCAGCCAAAAAAGCGGCGAAAAAAGGCAAGAAGAAGTAGCCTTTTTTCGCACTGATTACTCACCGTCGGCCCGCGGGCCCGGTCCACTGCAATTCACTCGAGACCGGGCCGGCGAAAAATTTCCGGATTAGCTTTGTTTACCCACGGACGCGCGGCAGCGTTCATACAGTTGCAGGAGCGCGTCCACTTGTTCTTCGGGAGTCTTGGCGGGCGACTTTCCGGCAAAGCCGGTGCTGGCTGCGCTCTTTCCGAATCCCGTAGTCGCGGCGATGAAGCGTGTCAGCTCCAAGGCCACTTCGTCTTTGTTCATGCCCGTCGGGCGGGAGGTTGGTTCCTTTTCTTCCGGCATACTAATCTTTAAGGTTACTCCAGGAATGCCAGTTGATGCGCGCCGGCTGGTGCGAAAAATGCGCGGTGGAGCGCAGGCGCACCTGATCGAGGCCTCGGACGGCAAGTTCTACGTCGTCAAGTTCAGCAACAATCCCCAACACCGGCGCATCCTCATCAATGAATGGATCGCGGCCGCATTCCTGCGGCACCTTGGATTGTCCACGCCTGAGGTCGCCACGGTGCGGATCTCGGAGGAGTTCCTGAGCCAGAACCCGGATGCCTATATTCAACTTGGCAGGGAACGCCGCACTCCGGAAACAGGATGGCATTTCGGATCGAGATTTCCGGGCGACCCTTCGCGCGCCATCGTGTACGATTTCCTTCCCGACACGCTGCTCCAAACCGTCGAGAATCTTAGCGAGTTCGCCGGCGTGCTGGCGTTCGACAAATGGACGGCCAACGCCGATGCCCGGCAGGCGATCTTTTTCCGCGTCCGCGCGGCGGAAACGGAACGCTTGGGATTCGCCGCGCAAATGGTGGACAATGGATATGTCTTCGACGGACCGCGCTGGCGGATGGCGGATTCCCCGGCGCAAGGATTGTATTTCCGCCCGCTGGTGTACGCCCGGCTTAGGGGTCTCGCCGACTTCGAACCGTGGCTGGAGCGCATCCGGCATTTTCCCGAGGAGATCGTGGATCAGGCGGTGAAAGAGATACCGCCGGCGTGGCTGGAGGACAGCGGCGTGGAGTTGGAGCAGTTGCTGCATCGTCTGCTCATCCGCCGCAAGCGCGTGCCGGATTTGATCGAGGATTGCCGGTCGGGCAAGTTACAGCCGTTTCCCGCCTGGGAGCGCGGGTAAGGCGAAGCCGCGCGCCGGAGGGCCTGCATGATCGTGAAGAGTGAGAAAAATGGGAGCAGCATCAGCGCCGTCTAGGGCATTGGAGTTTCGCGCGGCACTCGAGAGCGGACCCTTGATGGCGTCCGGCGCCATGGGCACCGTGCTTGCGCCCATGCTCGGAGGACCGGGGGTGTTTGCCCGCCGCTCATTGGACGAGCTCAACCTGTCCCTCCCGGCGCTGGTTCGCGACGTCCACCAGAATTACGTCCGTGCGGGCGCGCGGATTCTGCAGGCTAATACCTTCGGCGCGAACCGGGTCCGCCTGCGCGAGTTCGGAATCGCTGAAAAGGCGCGGGCGATCAATCAGGCGGGAGTCCGGATCGCGCGTGAGGCCGCGCGAAACGCCGCGCGGAACGCGGGCGCCTCGGATGAATCGGAACAAGCGTTTGTCGCTGGAGTGGTCGGTCCCCTCGGCGTCAGGCTGGAGCCGGTGGGTCTTACCCAAAGGTCCGAGGCTCGCGCGGTCTTTCGGGAGCAGATCGCGGCGCTGGTCGAGAGCGGCGTCGACTTGCTGATGCTCGAGACATTTCAGGATTTGGATGAACTGTATGAGGCGATGCTGGCCGCGCGCGAATCGGCGGGCGATGAGATGATCGTGGTCGCGCAGGTAAGCGTCGAGGACGACGGCGCCCTCGCGAATGGAAAGGCCGTCCACGAATTCGGTATGGACCGTTGGCCGGCCGACATCATCGGAGTGAATTGTTCCACCGGGCCGAGGTCGGTTTTGCTGACACTGGAACAGATGCGCAGTTGGACCCCCAAGCCGCTGAGCGCATTACCCAACGCGGGATTACCGGTCGCGATGAACGGACGCTCCGTGTATCCGTGCTCGCCCGAGTACATGGCCCACTACGTCCACCGCTTCCTGCGCGCCGGCGCGCGCATTGTCGGCGGATGTTGCGGCACGACGCCGGAGCATATCCGAGTGATGCGCGGGGCGATGGCGGAAGCTCCGTTGCCGGACCCGGAGGTTAAGCTTGAATCCCGATCCGCCGCGACAGTAGAAATTCTGGATCGCGATGACCGAACTGAGTTGTCTCCCACTCCGGCGCCTCGGTTTGCCGAATTTGAACGCGGGAGCTTGGGAGCAAAACTTGAATCAAAAACTTTTGTCTCGATGGTCGAGATCGTCCCTCCGCGTCTGCCCGAAGCATCGAATGAGCTCACCGTCGCGAAGGTATGCCAAGGCCGCGGCATCGATGGCTTGTCGGTGTCCGAGGGTCCCGCGGGGAGCATGAGCTCGCTCGCGCTATGCCAATTGATTCAGCGCCAGGCAACTCAAACGAAGCCGGGGATGGATTGCATCCTGCATCTTCGCGGACGCGGCTCTAACGTCGCCGCGGTAGAAACCGTTCTGTTGGATGCGCAAGCGCTAGGCATCCGCAACGTGTTGTGCGGAGGAAGCGCGGAGGGCTCTCTCGCGGCCGCCGTCATCGCCTCGCGATTGAGAATCGGCCTCATCGGGTTCGAGGTAAATCCGTTTACGGACGTCGAGGGCGAACTGCGGCGCGTCGAACAGCTCATGAATGCGGGCGGGGCTTACGCGATCACGCGTCCGGTTTTCGATCTCGACCGGTTCGAAGAGTTCCGCCGGAAGGTCGAGCCGCTGCAACTCCCGTTGATCGCGGCGATCGTGCCCCTGACCAGCTTCTACGATGCGGAATACTTCATCAATGAGCAATGGATTCCCGTGCCCGCGGTCACCGTGGCGCGCATGAGCGTCGCGCAGCTAAAGGGGCGAACCCAGGGCGGGGAAGCGGCCGTTCCGGAAGGCGTCAAGATTGCGCGCGAAACCATCGAGCGCCTGCGCGGTATGGCCGCCGGCATTCAGGTGAGCGCGCCGAACGGCCGCTACGGGATCGCGATCGAGGTCGCCGAATCAGCACAGGCCCAAATTCAAGCGTGAATTTTCCGGCCTGAACCTTCCGAACCGAACCCGGCGCTACACTAACTTCAATGGCCACGGACCTCGTTGAGATCGATCTGGAGCAGCCGGACCCAGGTGCGATTGCCAGAGCCGCCACGGTGATCCGGAGAGGCGGCGTGGTGGCCCTTCCCACCGAAGCTCTGTACACCCTGGTGTGCGACCCATTGAATTTGCTCGCGGTGGGCCGCATCTTCGCGGCGAAGGGCCGCAAAGAAGAGCGGTCGCTGCCGTTGCTGGTCGACGGCATGCTGATGGCCGAGGATTTGGCCAAGGACATCCCCACGCGGTTTTATCTTCTCGCACGGCATTTCTGGCCCGGACCGCTGACGATCATCCTGCCGGCGTCGTCGAAGGTGCCGCTGAAAGTGACCGGAAACACCGGACGTTTGGCGCTTCGGCAAACGAAATCGAAAGCCGCCAACGCGCTGCTGGAGCAGATCGGCCAACCCCTGGTGTCGACCAGCGCCAACATCTCCGGCCAGCCGACGTGTTCGAGCGGCATCGAAGTATTCGGCGTCATGGATGGACGCGTGGATCTGGTCCTCGACGGCGGACACGTCGCGGGAACCGGAGCCACTACAGTAGACGTCACCGAACCCTATTGGCGCGTGATCAAAGAAGGCGCGGTGCCAGAAAAGGAGATCGCCGAAGTGCTGAAGGGCGCGTAAAGCGCCATGGCGATCTTCGGTCAAAGCGAATTCGACATTCGTTGTGAATGGGGCAGGCGGGGGTTGGAGGAACTCGCGTCAGTCTGCGGCGTCGTGGTTGTCGTGGATGTGCTGTCCTTTTCAACCGCAGTCGATATCGCGACGGCGCGCGGCGCAACGGTGTTCCCATATCCGCTGAGGGACGATTCGGCGGCGGCCTATTCGGACTCCGTTGGCGGTAGGCTTGCGTCGAGCAAACGCGGCGGCGGATTTTCTCTGTCGCCCCAGTCGCTTCTTGGCATTTCGCGCGGGTACCGGCTGGTGCTGCCATCGCCGAACGGAGCGGCGTTGTGCTTTTCCGCACACTGCCGCAATCTGTTGACCGCCTGTTTGCGGAACGCACCGGCAGTTTCCGAAGCGGCGCGGCGCCTGGTCACAACAAATTCGGGCTCGGCGATCGCCGTCATTCCGGCCGGAGAAACTTGGGACGACGGTAGCCTGCGTCCGAGCCTCGAAGACCTGATCGGCGCGGGTAGCGTGATCGCGGGCTTGCCCGGACGCCGGTCTCCCGAAGCCGAGCTGGCACTTGCGGCCTTCGAGCGCTTCGCCCGCGATTTGCCGGCCACGTTACGAGCTTGCGCATCGGGAAAAGAGCTGCTCGAACGAGGCTTCGCTGCCGACGTGGATCTTGCGGCGCAGCATAATGTTAGCCGGAACGTGCCGGTCCTCGAGGACGGCGCGTTCGTGAGCATGAAACAGCTTTAACAGCAACGATTCCTCTCAGGCGGGGTTGAGTCAGTTGAGCCGGTACCCCGGCGGTTTACGCGGGTTCCGGTAAGGAGGATGTCATGAATTCCACTCGCCGCCTCAAATTGATGAGATTCGCATTCCCGATTCTGGCCGTGAGCTTTTTGGCCGCGACTGTCGTATCCTACGGCGGAGTTTTCGTCTCCGTCTCAATCGCGCCTCCGGTTCTGCCGGTCTACGTGCAGCCGGTCTGCCCTGGTCCCGACTACATGTGGACTCCGGGTTATTGGGCCTACGGTCCGAACGGCTACTTCTGGGTTGCGGGGACTTGGGTGCTCGCTCCGGCTCCCGGTCTGTTGTGGACTCCGGGCTACTGGGGATTCGGCGGCGGCGCTTACGTGTGGCACGCGGGCTATTGGGGACCGCACGTCGGCTTCTATGGCGGCGTCAATTACGGATTCGGATACGCTGGAGTGGGGTTCGTCGGAGGGGCGTGGGCCGGCGGGCACTTCCGGTATAACACGGCGGTGCTGAACGTCAACACCGCCGTGGTTCACAACACCTACGTCGACCGGACCGTGATCCACGAGACGGTGGTGAATCACGCCAGCTTCAACGGTCCTGGAGGAATCAACTCGCGGCCGACGCCGGGTGAGCTGGCAGCCGCGCGCGAACAGCACATCGCGGCTACGTCGATGCAGGCGTCGCATGAACGCTCCGCTGGAATGGATCGCAACAACTTTGCTTCCGTGAATCACGGCCGTCCGGCGGCCATGGCGATGAATCATCCCGGAGGCGAGCCAAATCGCGGAGCAGTCAATCACCCTGAGCAGAACAACCGTCCGCCCGAGAATCATCAATCCACGTCGAATCATCCGGCTCCAAGCAGCCACCCGGGCGGAGGCAACGAGCACCACGACGAGCATCGCTAGCCGGCACGGCGCCAGCGCGGCCATTGGGTTGTTAGTTGACGGCGATCGTGACGCCGGGCTGGCTGGAAGCGGTTCCAACCGTAATGACCACCGGCAGGGCGTTTCCGGTCACCGACGAGGGGACACTGAGGTCGATCCGGATGGTTCCGGGAGACAAGCCGGTGTCCCCTCCCGCGTAACCGACTCCGGCAGGCTGTCCCCCAATCGTCGCGGTGACAGGCAGCAGCGGCTCCGCGTAACCCGGCGTGTCAGGAGCTCCGTCAGCTACCGCAGGCGAGACATCACCTACTCCCGTGGCGTAGATCGAGATCAATCCGCCGTGTTGAACCGGAGTCGCCGTGGAATTCGCGGCGCCGCCGGGCCGATTCACCGCCATGGCCTGTCCAACGCCGGACGCCGTGGTGGTGAAGATTCCCGGCGCGGATGGAACGATCGTTACCGGAAGCTGGAGCGAAACCTGGTTTCCGTTCTCGACGGTGACCAGCGCAGGACCGGGCGTCGCCTCCCAAGGCACCACTACGGCGATCTGTTGCGACCAGGTATAGAAGATTGGCGCGGGGACTCCGTTGAAATACACCGCCGTTCCAGCGACCTGCAATGGGACATTGCCATTCTGATCGGGCTGGGAGCTGGTAAGCGTCGTAGGCCCTAAGTTCGAGCCGTAAATCGTGACAGATTCTCCCGGCGCCACGGAACCGATAATGTTCGACGCCGAGTTCGCAAGAGCGCCCGCGCTCGGGGCCGGCGAGACTAAAGACAGCATCCGAACCACGTTGTTACCCTCATCCGCGGCGTATAGATTACCTTCGGTATCCAGCGCGAGTCCCGCGACCGTGTTGAATTGAGCCTGCAAGGCCGGTCCGTTGTCGCCGGAGTAGCCTGAAGTTCCCGTTCCCGCGATGCCCACGATCAATCCGGCTGGTGTCACCATCCGAATCTGGTTGGTGCCGGAGTCAGAAATGTAAACGTTGCCGTTGGAATCCACGGCCAGCCCATTGGGAGTCGCAAATTGGGCGTTCACGGCCAGGCCTCCGTCGCCGCCATAGCCGATCACGCCAGTCCCCGCGAAGGTGCTGATAATTCCCGAAGGATTGACGATCCTGACGACGTGATTTCCCGAATCGGCGATATAAAGATTGCCGGACCCGTCCACCGCGAGGCCCAACGGTCCGTTGAGTTGCGCGGAGGAGCCTACTGCGCCGTCTCCGGAGTACCCAGGCGAGCCATTTCCCGCAATGGTCGAGATGATGCCGGCCGGCGTGACCATGCGAACCACGTTATTGCCGAAATCGGAGATGTACACATCGCCCGCGGAGTCGACCGCAAGGCCGGAAGGGGAATTGAGCGTCGCGTTGATTGCCGAGCCGCCGTCCCCGGAGTATCCGGTTTTGCCGTTTCCCGCGATGGTGTTGACGGTGCCGTTCACCACTTTGCGAACGCGCTGATTACCGGAATCCGCGATGTAAAGGAACCCGGAGGCATCCACGGCGAGAGCGGAGGGATACGCGAGCTCCGCGCTCGAAGCCGCTCCGCCATCTCCGGAAAATCCGTACGTCCCGTTGCCGACGACCGTCGAGATCGTTCCGTTGAGGCCGATCTGGCGAACCCGCTGATTGTTCGTATCGGCGATGTACAGGCCTGAGGACGAATAGGCTACCGCCGAAGGCGCACTCATAATGGCGTTCTCCGCCGCGCCGCCGTCGCCCGAATAAAACACTGCTCCATTGCCGGCGAATGTGCTGATGGTGCCGGAGGACACAACCC
>JASHRP010000650.1 GCA_030037375.1 Bryobacteraceae bacterium
AGTATCTGGGACAAGCTGGAACTGCCAAGCTCGACCCGCGCGACCCGAATCCCCGTGCGGAATAACGGCGCCTCTGGGTTGGAATAAATCACGTTCCCGGACAGATGGCAGTCAGCCATCTCTACCCGGACCTCATCGCCAGGGATAAGTTGCATCGGCAGGGCCACGCTGATGCCGGATTGCGAAATGTCCGATACAGTAGCGTAGGCGGTTTCCCTGTTCTTCAGTGTCGTGACCTTAGCCTCGAACTGAACTTCAACGCGTTCGTGCAGTCTTCGATCCATGCACCCTCATCGGCTGAAACGCAACTTTCCTATAGACAGTACGATACGGGAACTTGGCCTAGCCAGGAGGGGCCGCGGGTTGGAGACGGCACCAGGTTCGTTCTAAGGTCCTTAGGAACTGCGGGTTGCCGCCATCTCACCATCGTAGACAGCCGCCGTACGCCCACGGAAAGATTCACTGAAAACCCAGACAGGAATTTCGATATGAGACGCGATGAGCGGGTTCTCCTCGATAGGCGGCGGCGAGCAACTGGGCGTGGCGCCCAGCAGTGCACCTCAGAGCGCCGGAATCTCCATCGTCAAGAACACCCCGGACGTCTCGGATATCGGGGCAGCCGTAGAGACGCAACTTTCCCCGTTGGGGCAGGTTACCAGCACTTTGGGGCAGCTTCAACAATCGGATCCGACCAAGTATCGGCAGGTTACTCAGCAAATCGCGGCAGCCCTGCAAAGCGATGCGCAGACTGCCCAGTCCGAGGGCGAAATCGCGATGGCAGCCCGGCTGAGTCAGCTCGCCAGCGCGTTTACAAGCGCATCCCAGAACGGCCAACTCCCCGATTTACAGGACTTGGCCGCACTGCAGTCCTTGTGACGCGCCTCTAGCGCACGTCTCCGCGCGCGCTAGATCTTGGTGTGTCTTTAGGCTTCGCGTGCTTAGATCTGCCGCCGATGAACGACGTAGAAGAAGATCACCGCTGCCACTCCGGCAAATGTTTCAATCAGCGAGACCACAAGCCTCACTGGAGGAACCAAACCTCTAGCCACTCCGAGCACGTCGTTGACGAGGCCGGCTAGCAGGAGCACGGTCAAAAGCGCCGCACCTACCAGCGCCAACATCGCTGCGCTTCTCAGATTCATGCAAATGATCGTGCAAGCTGACAGCCAGGGCGGCAAAGAGCGCAAACCGCGCACTTTCCGCGAATCGCAGTGTAATTTGTACCACGGGCCGCTCGCGAAACGGCACAAAGTTCATGATTTTAGAGTGAGTGGCAATGAAGCTGCTACTACATCGGCGCGGGGTGTGAACGATGACAAAGACGATGATTTCGCTTGGACTAATGGCGCTTTTTTGCGGCTTTGCTTTCGGAGCTTCGAACGGGAAGGAGCCAGCCAACAGGATTCAACGTGAGGTCCGCCATGAGCTGTTGAGTTTGTCGCGGTACGGGGTATTCGATAACATCGCGTATCGCGTTGATGGCACGCAGGTCACGCTGATGGGGCAAGTGACGCAGCCGGTTCTCAAAGACGATGCCGGCACCGCGGTAAAGGGAATCGAAGGCGTGACTCGAGTGAATAATGACATCGAGGTTTTGCCGCTCTCGGACATGGACTGGGGCATCCGCAAGGCAGTGTATCGCGCAATCTACGGAGACCCCGGTTTGAGCCGCTACGCCTATCAAGCGGTGCCCTCGATACACATCATAGTTAAGCACGGAAATGTGACGCTGGAGGGCGCGGTTGCCAACCAAATGGACAGCAGCCTGGCGAATACTCGCGCGAACGCCGTCCCCGGAGTCTTTTCCGTGACCAATCATCTGCAGTTGGATTCGGGACTTTAAGGTCCACGCGAGGCGCTGAAGATTAATGCTGCGTACCGTAGCCGCATGGTTGATGGCCGGTTCCCTAATCGGCCTCACCGTCCTTTTGAGCGCCCCGGCGCAGACGCCGGGGCAAAATCACGATTCGCGCGTCGATGCCTTGATCAAGCAGGTGGACCAGCTCACCAAGGAAGTCGCTGACCAGGGGCAGCGAATCGGGTCGCTCGAAAAGCAAGTGAAGGCGCTAGAGACGCCCCCTCCGCCTCCTGAGCCGGCGAGCATCCCGGCGCCGGTCCCCGCGTGGTATTCGGCCTCGAATTGGAGCATGATCAAGCCGGGAATGTCTGAAGCTCAAGTAACGGAGATCCTTGGCGCTCCCACTAGCGTGCAAACGGTGGAAGACACGCGGAAGCTGTTTTACGGGCCTGATCCGCGCTCCGCCAATACGCTTGCCGGAAGCTTGACGCTGATGGACGATCGTGTAATTGCAATGACGCCTCCTATGTTTTAGCGGGCGTTCTCAATTACTTCCCCATTTCCCGCGTTTCCCGCGCTTGCCCAATCGACTATCATGGTTTACGCCCGAGTCGCGCAAGACGGCGGCCATGTTCGAATCTGCCGGCAAAAAGTAGGAGAGGCCATGACAGAGATAACTCGCAGGGAGACATTGAGGAAAGGGTTCGCCGTCGCCAGCTTCCTGGCGATCCCGGAATGGGCGCTGCCGGCCTTGGCACAAGGGGAAGAAGATGTACGGTTCATCGACCTTCCTCAGAATTACAACCCCAGCGCGAATCCGAACGCGGCGACGCGCCAATACGACATCCGCACGATCGACGGCATGCTGACGCCGAAGGACCGGTTCTTCACAACCCAGCACATGAACAAACCGGAGATCGATCCGGACAAGTACCGGCTGAAATTCACCGGTATGGTGATGAAGCCCAGCGAGTTCTCGCTGGCTGATTTGAAGGCGATGAAATCGACGGAGATGACCGTCGGTTTCGAATGCTCCGGTAATAGCGCTCGGGCGATCGAAGGTCTTTCGTCCTGCGGGAAATTCACGGGCGTGCCGCTAAGCGCCGTGCTGAAGCAACTGGGCGTGCATCCCAAGGCGCGCGAAGTGGTATTTTTCGGCACCGATCATCAGACTCAGGATGTCGCCTTCCGGCAGCAAACTTACAAATTGGACCAGCAGTTCGGCCGCAGCATCACCCTCGAGAACGCGTTGAAGCCGGAACCCATGCTCGCCTATGCGATGAACGGTGACTCCTTGACGCTGAATCAGGGCTTTCCGGTCAGGCTGGTGATGCCTGGATGGTATGGCGTCGCGAACGTGAAGTGGCTCTCCGAAGTGCATTTACAAGAAGACCGATATTTGGGGAATTACCAAGCGCGGTGGTATCGATCGGTGATCGGCGTGGGAGGATCGGGAGGCGATACGGATCCGGATACGCAATGGGTGGAGACCGAAATCACTCATATGCATCTGAAATCGGCGATCGCGCAGGTCCGAAAGAGCGGCGGCGGATACCGTGTGCTGGGATTCGTGTTGAATGACGGGACGCCTCTCAAGTCGGTCGAGGTGCAGATCGACAATGGGCCCTGGCAGCGGGCGACTTTGGATCCGGCGAACAGCCAATACTCCTGGAAGCTGTTTACCTTTCAGTGGGATGGGGCGGCCCCGGGAGAGCACACGCTAGTATCGCGGGTAACCGATGCGGACGGCAATGTCCAACCCACGGCAGCCGAGTTGAGCCGGAAAAAGACGTTCCTCCAGGACAATGCGCAGTTCCCTCGCAAAGTCATGATTTCATAGGATTACGCTGCTCCGTTTCCCGCACGAAAAATAAGCTTGCGAAGGAACGGCTCCGGGTGTATAAATGAACCATAAAGATTCCATAAAGGAATCATAAAGACACGCCAGGAGCTTCCAGATGTTCAAGCAACGCAAGACGGGTTGGCTAGTTCTGTTGACTGTCCTTATCGCGGTGGGCATTACCGTGGGTTCGGCCCTCGCGAGGGAAACAGGTGTACCGCGGCATAACCCGCTGGCCGTGGCTCAAGATGCAACCGCCCAGTTGGTGATCCTTATGGATCAGGACGAGGCCGGAACAGTATCGAAGGCGGATTTCCTAAAGTTCATGGCGGCGGAGTTCGACCGGCTCGACACGAATAGAACCGGCGTCCTCAATGTGGATCAGCTTCGGCAAGCCGAACAGCGCAACGGTCAGATGCGCACATTCGCCAAAGCAGGCAAGTAGCGCTTCTAAGTAACTGCCCGCAAAACGGAGCGCGCGGGCAGCTTACTTTTGTACATCGAGGGCACCCGCGCGCCCTTTGCGCGCAGGTAGCTAAGCCAAGCTAATCCGACCCGCGAGCAGCGCTCCAGGCTGTCAGCGGCGCGCGACCGCCTGCCGATAGGCTTCGAACAATTTCTCGCGAGCTTCGCGCCCGATCGGCTCCGGCAGCTCAGCCGGTTGAT
>JASHRP010000651.1 GCA_030037375.1 Bryobacteraceae bacterium
CCGTCGGAAAATGCCCGCGCGTTCGCGATCGTTACCAGCGCCAAAGTCGCGACCAGAGCGCTTCCGGTGAAGATCGCCAAGCCTCTCAGCAACGCGCTCCAACGCAGACGCTTCTCTAGCTCAGCAATGTATGCGTGAAGCTGGTCGCGGAGACTCATGGAACCTCCTTGGCGGATTCCGCCAATATGATGACTAAAGCATAGCGCATCGATACCCGCGCTGCGTTCGCTGCTCAACCACTACGATTCCTCGCGCTGCGTGCCCAAATAACGGCTCGCCAAGACCGATTCCGCTATCGCCGACGCGAGCACAAGAAGCATAATGTACCACCACAGGCTCTGCGCCGTTTTGGTCTGTCTCTGCGCCGCCGGACCGGCGGTGGATGCTTCCTGGGACGCCTCGCCCCCTTTGCCTTGCCACAGCGCCAGCACATCGTCCGGAATCACATCCAGGTTCGATTCTTTAGGATCCGGATTCACGCCGATCTCGTCCTGCCGGCCGTCGGCCAGGCGGAGTTGATAGTAGCCGGCTTCCGTCAATTGAAACGACTGCGCAGAAGCGGCCTCGCCCAACGTGAGCGGCCGCTTGCCCTCCGGATCGGTCACTTCTACACCCTGGGCTTGTTCCTTAGCGTTGCGTAAATCCAGATAAGCGTCGACCGGGCGGGAACCGCCTTGGCGCTCGCTTCCGGCGAGATACCTTGCTGTCTGCTCGATGAACGGCACGAACGCGGGTTGCAGCGGAAAATCGTTGGTCAGGTTATCGAGGCCCGAAGTCAACAGCACCACGCGCCCCTCCCCGATCCTTCTCTCCAGCAGCAGCGGCGTCTGATCGCCCAAGCGCACGATCACACGAGCATCTCCGGGATCCACATCCAGCGCATAAAAGAATTTCACTCCCATCCAGCCGTTAGCCTTCGCGACCGCTGGATAAGACGAATCGCTCGACCCCACCGAAATGTAGTGATCGGGAAGGCGATTGTAATCGCGGGTTGCGCTGATATGCGCGCCGAAAATGGGAATCTGCGTGTGGCCGCCGGCTGAAGTCCCTGCCGCGATAAACAGGCTCCCTCCGGAGCGCACATATGCGGTAAGGGAACTTTCGAGAAGCGGTGGAACCGTGTTCGGATCGGACAAAATGACGAACGCGTAATTGGTTAGCTTGCGGTCCGCGGCCTCGTTCACGTTGATCGATTCGATCGTGAACGCCGATTGCGCGGCAGCCGAGAGCGCCGCGCCAAGATACAAAGGCGAGCGGCTGTCTCCGTAGTTGTGCACCAGCAGGACGCGTTGCGGATCGGATCGCTCCACCGCGAACCGCCGCAAATCGTCAGCGGGAAAGCCGTCCGCGCCGTCGATCTTGACCTCGCAGCGGCTGAATCCGTAAGGCACTTCCAGCGATGGAAAATCGACAGTAGCCCGGCCATTCGCGGGCACGGCCACAGTCTTTGTCGCAGTCGTCTTGCCGTTGACCACCAAAGATACGCTACGCTGCGCCCCCGGCGTTCCATAGCCCGCGATCACCGCTTGCACATGGACCGGCTTCGCGTCCTTCCCCCAAACTTCTCCGGGAGCGTCAACGGATTCCACCGTCCAATTGGGCTGCGCCTTTGTCACCACCGGATGGAGGATCAGCTTGACGCTCGAAGGCAGCGCCATGTCCGCGAAGTTCTCAGCCAAGTCCGTCCGTTGCATGTCGCTGAACAGATGAACTTCGACCGGCGTCCGCGCCGAATCCGCCGTCGACCGCACCGCGCGAGCCAACTCCCCGAAGGTCCCATGCCCATCGCCCGGTTGAATCGCCTGCACCGCCGCGCGCAACGCGGCCTGATCCTCGATCGCCTGGCTCATGAACCGCAATTGGGAGCCGAAGGCCGCTATCTGCCCTTTCGCGGCGCCTTTACCGGAGAGCACTCCCATCGCCGCATCTTTGGCGTCCGCCAGTCGAGTTCCCGCCCGCATGCTGAACGAATTGTCGATAACCAGCAACAACAAGCGATTGCTGGCCAGGGCCGCGGCGCTGCGATTGATGAAGGGGTTGGCAAACGCAAGAATCAGCAGCAGCAGGAGGGCCAACCGCAACGAGAGCAGCAACAGATAGTGAAGCCGGCGATGGCGCGTGGACGCTTGCGTTCGCGATTCCCAAAACAGCAACGAAGGCACCGGCCTCGGCGGATTCTTCTGCCGCTTCAGCAAATGCAGGTAAAGCGGAAGCGCGATGCCGGCGGCGGCGACCAGAAACCAGGGAGAGAAGAGACCCATCTACCTAAACAATCCCCCACTTCCTTCGCATCCACCACTCCGAGAAGCACAGCGCCAGCAATACCAGGAAGACGATGGGCAGATCCCACAGATCCTTGGTCTCGCGCAGGCTCACGCCGGCCGCCGAATAAGGAACCGCCTTGACCAGCTTGTCAAGGTCCGCGGGCTTCCAATACTGTCCGCCGGTTTGCGAGGCCAAGCGTTCCAGCAGCTCGCGGTTTTGCTCGGTATGAAAATTCTCCGCAACGCCGTCCATGCGCTGGAAGGTCAAGACATCGCGGCCGATCTGCTTCACCGCGCCGGTATTGGGATCGGCGCGGTTGGCCGTGACTTCCGTCAAATACGCGCCGGGCTTGGTCGCCGACCAAGCTGCCTGAAACTGCCCCGGATTATCGGGCACCGGTGTCATCTCGACGTCGGCATTGATTCCGCCCGGTCCAAGAATGTGCGCATTGACCTTCGCATCCGCCGCGGGATTGTACTGCTGATCGCGAACATCGGCGGTCAGCGTCACGGCGCCATGATCGAGCAAAATTTGCTCAGGCACCGAAGCCGCCACGTGTCCGGGGCTATCCGAAACCAGCCATCGGAGAAGCTGCTGCCAGAACAGGTCGTAGGCCGTGTCGCCCAATGGGGAGCTCATCTGCCAACGCCAACTTCCGCCGGTCGCCATGATCGCCGTGCGGCCGTGTCCGAAGTTCTCCGTGACCAGCAGGGGCAGCTTTCGGCCTTCCGGCGTAATCATGTTGGCGAGGACTTTCGCGCCCGGCTTCGGCGTACCGGGATCTTCGTAATCCATCAGGTACGGCAGCTTTTTCCACTTGGCGGCGTTCGCGTTAGGATCGTCAACCAAGCGCGTGATGATGCTGTCGAAGCCGTCCGGAGCGAGCTCTACGGTCGTATGCGTAGTGCCGTTTCGCGGATCGGCTTCGCGCTGGAACGTTCCTGGCCGAGTCGGCAAAATCGTCGGCATCAGCTCCGTCAAGCTTGAGGCATTCCAGCCGCCGTCGGCCAACGCGAACTGTCCGCCAAGCAACAGCAATCCGCCGCCGCGCCGATCCACGAAGTCGCGGATCAATTCCTGCTGGACCGAACTAAAATAACCGGCCTCCACCGACCCAATGATCAATCCCGAATACGCGAATAGATCTTCGCCTCGCGTCGGAAATCCGCTTGCCAGCTCCTTAGAATCGCCGATTCCTTGGCGGTAGGTCTTGTTTTCACTGGTGCGGACCATGGAAGCGAGTTGGACCATGCGATCGTCCTCCTCCGCCTCGCGAATGAATTTGTACTCCCAGCGCGGCTCCCCTTCGAGATAAAGCACGCGGCGCGCGTCAGAGGCGACGTTAACCACGCGAGACAATGTGTTATTCGCAGTGTTCTGTTCACCGGGCAACGGAGCAGCCGCAATTTCCAGCGTTCTGCCGCCGGCGGTATTGCCGATATCGAACATCACGGTCTCGGTCTGCTGATTCCCGTCCTGCCCTAAGCTCACCGTTCTTCCGGCGAGCACCTTCCCTTGGGCCGTTGTAGCGTCGCGAATCGTCAGATTCACCTTCGCGCCCGAATATCCGCGCTGATGAAACGCGATCTTGGCGGCCAGCCGCGACCCGGCCAATGCGCGCGGCGCGACCGTGACATCGTCCAGCTCGACATCATGTTCGGCGCGCTCACGCCCGAACCCGACCGTATGAACCGGAATGTGCCTGGCGCGCAGAGCGTTGATCGCATCCGCGCTGACGCCGCCCGAGTTATCGCCGCCATCGCTCAGCAGCACCACCGCTCCAATTGGCAGATCGGAAGTCTCCGCGCTCAACTGCTTGAGACTGTCGCCGATGCGCGTTGACGTCGCTTCCGGCTTCAAATCCTTCAAACTCTCGATCCGCGCGGCCGTATCGTCGACCCGGTACAGACGCGTCTGAAACGAGCGGTTGAGGCTCGCGAGAACGCCGCTGTCTAGCGCCTTCACCGCCTGCGCCTGCCGCGTGGACCCATCTTCGGAGATACCCATGCTGCGCGAGTCGTCGACTAAAACCGCGATGATGTTCTGCTGCGGCTTGAGTTCGGAAACCGTGATCGCCGGCTGCCATAGCAAAACCAGCACGATCGCCGCGACCAGGGATTGCATGCCCCAGATCAGCCACGCCCGCCATCCGCGCATGTTCGGCGCTGCATCCTTGAACTGCGAGCGAATCACCCAGCCCAATCCGGCAGCCGCCGCGATGATCAGCAGCGCCAGCACCCATTTTGGCCACGCGCCCAAGAGCGCGATTTGGCCCTCAGAGTACGCCGAACGAGGATATTTGAAAAAGAACTCGAACACCGGGCCGTGAACTCCTGACCTAGTGCGTCATCGCGTAGGTGATGTAATTCAGGACGACGCGAAACGCGAGTCCCGAAAACTTTTCGGGGTACTCCGCTTCGTCGGCATGTTCCCACGCGTCGCCGAGATGCATGTTATGGCAGATTGCCACCATGATGCGCCCGTCCGGAGCCCGGATGGCGCGCCATTTCGGCACGTAGCCGCAGTCTCCGTCACTGCCGCATTCATAGGTTATGCCGCTCCTGACGTACTGCTCGCCGGGAATCTGAAACTTTTCGCTGATGTCGTACAGGACGTGGTAGATCTCGTCTCCGTCGCTAAGATCCTCAACCGGCCGGTCGGGCAAAACCTGGCGCATCCCAGCCATAAAGCGATCCCAATCGCCGGCCCCGTGGAAGTGGTCCACCATCAGGAACCCGCCCTTCAACAGATAATCGTGCAGGCGTTTCGCCTCCTCATCGGTGAACGCCCAGGATTGCATGTTGATCGCGTAGATCCAGGGATAGTCAAAAAGATGGTCGCTATCGAGATCGGCGACATTCAGTGGCGAGGGAGAGTTGATGCGAGTCAGTCGCCGCAGCGCGATCAGGCAATCGTTGTCGGCCTGAGGATAGTCCTGCGACCAACCGCCGCCAAAACCCCTCGAATAGTTTCCGTTGAGGGTGTTGTACTGAAGCCGGCTCCAATAAAACTCGGAGGGCACGCTTGGCTCGTTGTAATAAGAGTATTGCCGTCTCCCGCCTCTTTGGAACGCAAACAGCCCGACGCTGAGGAAAAGAAGGAGATAAATGGGCCGCCGCGCTAACTTCATAGCAATAGAAGGATATCAGAAGCGCGTCAGCATCTCCAGGCAGACGCTGAGGTATGTTGCCAAGCCGGTCTTACAGCAGACGGAAGTACACGTCCACTTCTGCCTCTACGGCGACCGCCGTTCCGTTTTTCATCGCCGGCGTGAAGGTCCACTGTTTGACGGCTTCCATCGCCTTCTCATCCAAACCGAGGCCCAGCGGGTGCAATACACGCATGTCGGTCACGCGCCCGGACGCGTCGATTTGCACGGCGAGCGTGGCGGTTCCCTGCCACTTGGCTTTGCGAGCCTGCTCGGAATACTGCGCCTCGGGTCTGAAAATCGGTACCGGCGAGCCAGCCTCGAGTTTCGCCGATGGGGCATCAGAACGCGCGTCCCCGTAATATCCCATCCGGTAACTCAGGTTGGCCATGGTGTCCTTGTTGCCATAAACGCCGACCTTGCGGAACTCGCCGTCGTCATTCTGATTTCTGGTGTAGTAACCGATAACGTAGTAATTCGAATTCGGGCCAAGCGTTTGAGGCTCGAAAAGGCTGATCACCTGCGCCACTCCGTCTTCAGTCACCAGGAAGTCGTTGGGACTAAGCCCGCCAACGGCGCTGCCGTTCCTGTCGGAGACAGAGACGTTCACGACCACCAGCGACGTGGTTGAAGTGTACCGTGGAACAGACGCGGCCGAGGGATCAACGCCGGCGCCCACAGCTTGCGGCGCAGCGACCATCCGCAGCGGCGACAATGCCAGAACCAGAGCCGTGGCTCCCGCGCAGACCGCCGTTATCACCGATCGCCCCGCACGCCCGCGACGCCGCCGGCTATCCAGCAACGCGCCCACGCGAGCGGACAAATCCACGCGGCTCGCCATCGCCATCATCGGCGATCTTCGCGCCGCGGAAAGGCGCTTGGCCAATCCCACGAGTTGATCGGCATAAGCAGCCGCTTCGGAACGCCCCAGCACCGCGTCATCGCAGGAGCGCTCAGCGTCAAGCATGAGTCTCCGCCAGGCGATCCACACCAGCGGATGGAACCAGTACGCGGCGCAGATCGCTCGCGCAAAAGAGCACGTAATCCAGTCGCCGCGCCGTACGTGCTCGAGCTCATGCACGATCGCCCGGCTTAAATCGTCGGCCTCCCAATTCGCTGCATCGCAAGGAAGTACGATCGCGGGATGTATCGCGCCACAGGTCATCGGCCCCGGCAAAGTTCCGCGCTCGCTTTGGTGCAACAGAAGTTTGACGCGCCGGCGAATGCCGGCACCCTGCCGAAGCGCGTCCGCCACGGATTGCCCAGGGGCCCACGGCGACGCCGCCCGGCGCAACGAATAAACTTGCCACAACCCCACGCCCACCGGCAACAGAAAGATCGCCACTCCCCCGCCCCATAGCGCGAGCAAGAGAGATGACAGCGGCAGTCTGTCCGGTCGGAACGATGAGGTTTCGGCGCGTGCGCCCTCCTCGGCAACCGTATACACCGTCGAAGCCGCCGCGAATTCACTTCGGGGCTGAGCCAGCGCGATCGCGATTCGGATCGGTGGAGAGAGCAGGGAGACCAGTGGCAGCGCCAACAACACGCCGAACGTCGAGGCCAGTAGCGCATGGCGTACTGCCGCTCTGCTCCCGCGCGCCATCCAAGCCGCAAGTAATCCGACCGCCATGATAGCGGTCGACTTGATCACAATCGCGGCCAGTGGATTACTCAAGAGACTAATGGTTTGCGTCATGGCGATCTCCCTCACTTTCTCTTGCTTTCCCGGCGAACTCGTTCGATTTCATCTTTCAGCGCATCCAGCTCTTCCTCCGTCCAGGACGCCTCCGTCACCAGCGCCGTCATCATCTGTTTCAGCGATCCGCCGAAGAAGGTCTGAAGGAACTGTTGCAGCGCCGTTCGCTTCGCCGCGGCAGGAGAAATTGTCGCCGAGTACATATAGCGCAGCCCCTCCTGCTGGTGTTTCAGGTACCCCTTCTTTTCGAGCCTCGCCAGCATCACTCGAACAGACGAATCGCTGGGCGGGTTGACCAGACGCGCGCGAACATCATCCGCGGAGGCGCGATTCCCCAGAGCGAACACCGCGTTCATGATCTCCCGTTCCCGGCGCGTCAACCGCTCATCGGATTTTTTCAGCATCGTTAATTCGGGCTGCGCTTCAAATGCGACACCTGTCACAGCTTAACCGCGACATTTGTCGCATGTCAAGCGGAATCTTCCGGGAATCTTTGCCGCCCGCTGTTCGAACCCCTCCAGTTCGAAGCGTGCGGTACGATGGTCGAGGATCGGACTTAAGCATTTCCCATGCAGCGACGCGACTTTTTGAAATTAGCCGGATTGGCAGCCGCCGGCGCCCGCCTGCCGGGGCAGCAACCGCAATCGTTTCTCTCTTCGTCCGGACCGGTGGACGTCGCCAAGACGGAGTTTACGCTCGAAATCGGCACGGTTACGGTTGAACTCGCGCAGAACCGCATTCTGAGCACCATCGGCTACAACGGCACATCGCCCGGTCCGCTGCTGCGAATGAAAGAGGGCGTGCCGGTCACGGTAAACGTCGTCAACAACACCGACGTTGCGGAAACGGTCCATTTCCATGGCTTGCTGATTCCTTCAGACGTCGACGGCTCCGAGGAGGAAGGAACTCCCCCGGTTCCCCCACACGGGAAGCGCAGCTACAGGTTCACGCCCACTCCCGCCGGCACGCGCTGGTATCATACCCACACCATGTCAATGGACGACCTGCACCGCGGCGCGTTCACGGGCATGTTCGGATTTCTGGTCATCGAAGGAGCGAACAACCCGGGCCGCTTCGATCAAGAGCACTATCTCGCGTTGCGCGATTGGGAGCCGTACTTTTCCAATCAAGCGATGGATAACGACGATCTCGACGCCAACGGTCCGCAACCCGAGCGCCCTGCCGTTCTGGACAAGCGGCCGCCCGGCTTAGAGGTCCAGTCCGACGTTTATTCGATCAATGACAAATCTCTCGGCGCGGGCGAGCCGATACGCGTAAAACAGGGCGATCGCGTGATGTTTCACGTGCTGAACGCCAGCGCGATCGAGATCCGGCACCTGGCGCTGCCGGGCCACAAGTTCAATGTAGTCGCCCTCGATGGAAACCCCGTGCCGGCTCCATCGGCTGTGGACGTGTTGATGATCGGTCCGGGCGAGCGAGTCGATTGCTGGGTCGAAATGAACCAGCCCGGAGTCTGGATCATGGGCGCTCCGGAGGACCCGGTGAGAGAAGGCGGCTTGGGAGTGGTAATCGAGTACGCAAATCAACATCGCACGCCGCAGTGGACCGCGCCGGCGAAATCGAACTGGGATTACACCATCTTCGGCAAGCCGCCGTCGCAGCCCGCGCCCACCGAGAAAATCGACATGGTGTTCGAAAAAGTGCCGCGCGGCGCGGGGAAATTCAACAGCTTTACCGTGAATGGCAAGTCCTATCCGCACGATCAGGAATTCGTGTTAAAGCAGGGCACGCGCTACCGGCTGACATTTCATAACCGTACGGA
>JASHRP010000652.1 GCA_030037375.1 Bryobacteraceae bacterium
GTTCGCGAACGTTCGGAATTCTATAACGATTACATGGCCTGGCGCACCTGCGTTTGAACCGGGGCAAGGAAGCGGCGGCGGAGTTCCAGAAAATTCTCGGCCGGAAGGCTTCGCTCTGGGGTACATCTGTCCATCGGCTGGCATATTTCGGAGTAGCGGAAGGCGCAGCGATGGCCGGCGACATGACGCGAGCCCGCAAGACGTGTCAGGACCTGCTCATGGCCTTTAAGGACGCTGACGCGGACAATCCCTATCTGCTGCAGGCTCGCAAAGAGTTGGCGGCACTTCATTAGGCAGGCGGGCGCGAATTGATCTCCGCCGCAAATGACAAGTGACCGGGGCCGGTTCCTCAGCGCCACGCCAAACTAACAGGATGGACCGTCGTCACAAGCTGAACCATAAGAAATCTGTTTATCCGTCCGGAGTTGTCTTGAATTTCATAGCCCAGCTTGATTAACTCGTACGTGCTTGCACGATACGCGGCAGCCATTTCGTAAACCTCTTCGCGATTGTTCAGAATCCCCTTCGTAATCAGGTATCCGTCGCGCGCGGCCACATACCATCGGGGGCTCAGAACGCGCTTGGCTTCGACATACGCACCCTCCCGCCGGGTGAACGGTATCTCGTGATACGGCATGAGCATCCAGTTCCACTCCGCCTCCACATTCCAGTGGCCGCGAGCGAACTGCGCGTCCGTCCCCAGGCTGCTCCCCGGCAACCGGTTTGGATTCGCCTCGCCTGGAAAGAAAAATGGCCATTGCCTGTCCAGATACGGACCTCGCGCGCCGGAGATGCCCACGCGCAATCCCTGCAGGACCGTGTATCCCGCGCCTCCCGCCCAGTTGCCGTATTGGTCCCGGTCCAATATGCTGCGAGGATTCATCAGCGACGAATTCACAAACTGCGCGCGCGCGTCCCATCTCCCGAGTGTGACGTCGGTCTGCACGCCGGCCAGTCCCGCGGTCGATATCAGGCCGTAATAGCCGTAGAGAACCGGTACATCGATCAGAGGATTAACGGCGTCGTCATAACGCAGGTTGAACGAACCCACTGCCGATGACAGTTGACCCGCGCGCACGTTGACGGAGCCCGATTTCCAAAATCGTGAATAGCCAAGGTTCGCTTGCAGCACCTTCGTGGTCACCGCGTGTCCAGGCGTCGTGAAGTCTTCCGTGAAATACGGAACAGAGCTAAGCTGCACCGCGCCGGCAAACGTCCAGTGTTCGCTGAGCTTCAGTGTTGGATAAACAACCGCGCGGAAAGCCGCGTCGACCGGCGTTCCGTCTCTTGGGCTTTCGGTAAGCTCCGGCGCGTAGGTTGCTTCGCCGCTCAGGGTAGCGCGCACATCGAGCCCCGATTGCGCCTCCTGCGCTGCCAGCCGCGCCACTGGCGCCAAGCCAAGCGCCATTAACAGGATGACTAAGCAATTAGAACGCATTCTTACGCACAAGCCGCCATATAGTCCGTATCGGCGGAATGGCGTTTTTTCCTAACCTGCCGAAAGGCCGCAAGTTATGGATTCCAGGTCGAAGCAATCGTAAAAACGACGCGTGGTTTCCCGTCACTCCTGTGCAAGCCACGCCGTCGCTGCTCGTGTACCTGCGAACTCTGGGACTGCGCAGGGAAGTCTAGACGAGACCCTTAGCCGGACCAGGCGAGCCTAAGCACTTTGCGGAATCGAAGTTCTCGATGGACAGCGCCGAACTTTCCCCGGATGGGCACTGGATGGCGTACCGTTCGGACGATTCCGGAGCAGACGAAATCTGGGCGCAGGCGTTTCCGGCGGGAGAGCGGCACAGGGTCTCGGCCAACGGTGGCCTCAGTCCCGCGTGGGCCCGGAATGGGCGGGAACTGTTCTTTCTAATGCCCCTCCTTACGTCCAGCCTGCTTCCTCGCCTTTCCCCGATGGCTGTGGATTTCACGTCGGGAACAGTGTTCAAGGCCGGTGTTCCGCACAAACTATTCGAAGCGAAAATTCATCCTTCGTCTCCGCAACGGAGTTATGATCTAACTCCCGGTGGCGAGTTTATCGCAGCCCAGTTAAAGGAGCGGCCCGACGAGATCGTGAACAGCTAAACGTCGTGCTGAACTCGGGCGAGGAATTGAAAAAGCGAGCGCCCCGCGGCGGCCATTGAGCCTGATCTCACCAAGGCCGGTTCGCCGCCGCGCAACCTAGCGAACCACGTTCTTCAGTCGTAGCCCCGGACCGGACGAAACCGTGCAGACGTCTGCTCTTGGTCCGATTCGAGGCACCAAATACGGTATCATGAGCCTTGAGCGCCGCCAAGATTCTCGAGAAGATGTGTAAGCATCCTCTTGGTTGGCGCACCGAGGATTTCGAAACGGTAGCCACGGAAAATCGACTTCAGTGGCGCAGGCCTGGCCATGGAGGCAGTCACGTCATCTTTGCTGCTCCGGGCATCACCGAGATTGTCTCGGTGCCCGCGAAGCGGCCCGTCCAACCCGTCTACGTGAAAAAATTCCTGAAACTTGTCGATGCCGCCAGGGGGAAGCGAGATGAGAGCCCGAACAAAACGCGACCTTGATCGCTATCAATTCATAGTTCGCCCCTTGACCAAGGACGAGGGCAGCGGTTATCTGGTGGAATATCCGGATATCCCCGGATGCATGTCCGACGGCGAAACGATCGAGGAGGCGATCGCCAACGGACGGGAAGCCCTACGCGATTGCCTCGCGGCATTCCGCGAGTGGGGACGGAGGCTGCCCAAACCGAGCATCCAGCCCGCTCAGTGGCGGCAGCGGCTGCCCCGGACACTTTACGCGAAGCTGACGCAGCAGGCAGAACGCGAAGGGGTCAGCATCAACAGCCTCGTGACAGCGATTATCGCAGAGGCGATTGGGGTCAGACGGCGGCGATTGCGGTAACGAGCCCAACCCGTCGCCCGCACGTTGGAGGCAGGAGCCCTACTTGCCTCTGTTGGCTCGAATCCAATTTAACGCCTCCCTCCTATTTCCGAAGGCGCCCGTATCATTGAGGAGCGTCTGCCTCGCCTTCCTCCGCCGGCGTTGCATCTTCCCCAGTCGGCTCTCTTCGCAAATCCGCGAGACTGACTAGGCCCTGCGGCCCTTCGGCGAACAAATAGTCGTATCCGTTGGTGGCTTTTGCGTTTCCCCCGTGTTTGTTCAGCGTTGTCCGGTTGCCGCTGCGATGGAAGCTGGAATCACGGACCATGTATGGGAGCCTTCGGAACTGCTGGCTTGATATATTCTGCGTTCTAGCAAAGGAGGTATCCGTTGACCAAACTTTTGCTGCAAGACCCAACACCCCATGAACACCGGGGATAACCACAGGCCGGGTTGCTGCCTGCGACCGATCTAAAAGGCGCTGGCAGCCGGTGACTGATCCACCTGTAAGGCTTCCGGGCAATGCCCGGTTTAACCGATTGGCTGTGGTATCGCGGCACTGCACAGCACGGCAGGGGAGAAGGCGAGATCAAGTCGCGCTTCTCCCATCGACGCACCTCTCAGGCACCACCGATCCTCAGAGATGGCCACGTCCCTTGTGTTACCCTTCAATCAAGAGAGATGCGCTTCCGCCGCACCATTATTGCCAGCCTCGCCCCTCTAATCGGGTTGTCCGCGATCCTCGCGGCGGCGACGGCTGAAGCGGGCGCGGCCGGCGGCGCGAGGCCGTTGATCCGGCTGCTCCAATCCGTAGCGCAATTCGCGGCGCCTGCGTGCGATTACACCGCTACCGGAGCTTCGCATGACCGTCCTCCGGCCCAGGCATTCCTCGCCTTCACCGCTCTCGCGGCGACCCCATTCGCTCATTCGGTGTGGATGATCGTGACGCCGCCGGCGGTCGATCTCCTCACGCGCACGCATCTTTTAGTCCCTCTCCGCTGCTGAATTTCTCGCCAGCAAACCCCGTCCCGTTAAGTAGCTAGACATCTGAGATTAGTCTGGAGGGTTTCCCTATGACCGTCGAGAAATTAATGGCCAAGGTCTTTGGCACAAAGCACGATCGCGAGGTCAAGGCGATGCGGCCGATCATCGAATCGATCAACGCCATGGCTCCGCAAATGGAGGAATTGAGCAACGAAGAGCT
Source organism: Bryobacteraceae bacterium (assembly GCA_030037375.1). Taxonomy (GTDB): domain Bacteria; phylum Acidobacteriota; class Terriglobia; order Bryobacterales; family Bryobacteraceae; genus Palsa-187. The sequence continues at coordinate 4,070 of JASHRP010000652.1, forward strand.
CGCCGCGCAAACGGTGCGCTTCCGCGAGCAGCTCGCGCAAGGCGCAGCGCTCGATGACCTGCTGATCCCCGCCTTCGCCACGGTTCGCGAAGCCGGCCGCCGCTTCCTTAATATGCGGCACTTCGATGTGCAGTTGATCGGCGGCATCGTCCTGCACCGCGGCAAGGTTGCGGAAATGAAGACCGGCGAGGGAAAAACGCTGGTCGCCACGCTGCCTGTTTACCTGAACGCGCTCGAAGGCAAGGGCGTTCACGTGGTCACGGTCAACGATTATCTCGCCCACCGCGACTCGGATTGGATGGGCAAGATCTACAAGGGCTTGGGTCTTACTGTCGGCGTAATCGTGCACGATCTGGACGATAATGAGCGCCGCGCGGCCTACGGCTGCGACATCACCTACGGCACCAACAATGAGTTCGGCTTCGATTACCTGCGCGACAACATGGTGGTCTCGCTCGAGCAGCGCGTGCAACGCGGACACGTGTTCGCGATCGTCGACGAGGTGGACTCGGTGCTCATCGACGAAGCCCGCACCCCGCTCATCATCTCGGGACCGGTGGGCAACGACAGCGACGCGCAGTACGGCGAGCACAATGCGGCGGTCGCGCGGTTGGTGC
>JASHRP010000653.1 GCA_030037375.1 Bryobacteraceae bacterium
AAGCGAGCGCAAGACTAGAGTTGCGGCGGTGTCTGCCCCTGATGGTTGGGTTGGTATGCATAGGGCCCACTTTTCCTTTGCATGCAGCTCCCAACAAACCCGCCGTCGCTGATGCCGCCAAAGACGACGATCTAACAGCGGTTCGCAAGCTGATTAGCGAACACGCGGAGGTGAACGCGGTCGTGAGCGACGGCTCCTCCGCGCTCTTATGGGCGGCGTATCACTCCAACTTGGAGATGACAAAGGCGCTGTTAGCGGCGGGAGCAGAGGTTGATACACCCAACCACTACGGAGTGACTCCGCTTCTTCAGGCCAGCCGGAATGCAGACGTTTCGGTAATGCAAGCGCTGCTCGATGCGGGAGCTGACCCGACGCGTTGGCACCCTGAAGGCGAGACGCCGCTGATGGCCGCCTCGCGCACAGGCCATTTGGACGCGGTCCGGCTGCTAATTTCGCGTGGAGCGTTCGTCAACGCGGTCGATCCGTTCCAGGAAGAGACGGCGCTGATGTGGGCGTCCGCCGAAGGCCAATTGGAAGTCGTGAAGGCGCTGCTGGCCGCGGGAGCTGATCCTAATCTGAAGGCGCACGTCTCGCTAATCACGGAGCGCAAAAACGCGGACCATCCTTCGGGCGGTTTTACGGCCCTGATGTTCGCGGCCCGCAACGGGCATGAGGATGTCGTTCGGGCGCTGATCGCCGGCGGCGCAGATCCGAAGCTAACCAACGCCGACGATTTGACCGCGACCAGCATCGCCATCATCAATGACCGGTTCGATCTGGCGAAGGAACTCCTCGATCTTGGCGCGGACCCCAATGACGGAGCCTTGTATTTCGCAGTCGACATGCATGACGCCACCACCGACATGCGCGCGCAAGACGCAACCCGCATGCAACCTGACCATCCCAACAAGATGACGGCGTTGAGCCTGGTGAAGGCGCTGCTGGATGTCGGAGCCGACGTGAACAAGCCATTTACCGGTGCCGAGCACTCGACCTCGATGTGCTGCGGCCCGTCCATCAACAGTTCGCCGTTTTACCGCGCTGCGGTCGCCTCCGACGTGGAAGTGCTGAAGCTGATGCTCGGTAAGGGCGCGCAGATCGAATGGAGTCCGGCCGAGATCAAAGCGAAGGATGGTAAAAAGCCAGCTCCCGCTCTAAACGCGAACGTTGGAAAGACGCCGTTGATGGCAGCCATGGCAGGCGGCAAGGGTGCGCCGCTGCAAGCCGGACCGGGCTACAGCCGCAGCGGACCGCCCCCATTCCGCGAACCTGGCAGCCGCGATCCGCTTGAGGCGGCGAAGCTGCTGTTAGCGGCAGGGGCCAATGCGAATGCCAAGGCGCCCGATGGCTCGACACCGCTTCACCAGGCCGTGCAACTACAGCAAGTGGCGATGATTCGCGCGCTCGCCGGCGCTGGAGCAGCGCTGGACGCGGTCAATAAAGATAATCTGACTCCCTTGATGGCCGCCGAAAAGTTGAAGACCGGTCCTGATCCCGTATCGGTGATGGGCGATCCGGGCGCATATAAACCGCATAAGGATTCGCGCGAAGAGGTGATTGCCGCTTTGCGGGACCTGATGCATCTTGGCCCCAACGATCCCACCCCGCAGCCTCCGCCCGCTCCCGCAAAGACGGTGAGCGAAGCCAAGGATCAAAAGAAAACGCCCGACGCTCCGGCAGTAACCAACGAGCCGTGAAGAACTCGAAAACAATTGCCGCCGGCTTTGGTGTCATCTGCTTCGGCATCGCAGCGACGCTGGTCGCCCAGTCTTCGCGGCCCTCGGCTCCGGTCACTGCAACAGCGGATGCCACCAAGTACCGGGCGATGCTGGACGAGTATTGCGTAACGTGCCACAACAAGCAGGCCTTGTTGCCGGCCGATCATCCCGTGAATCTGGAACTTGGCTTTGACGATCTGGTAAGCCATGCGGACACTTGGGAAAGGGTGCTTCGAAAATTGAGCGTCCGGGCGATGCCGCCTCCAGGCAATCCCCGTCCACCCGAAGCCGAGTACGCGGGCTTTACAAGCTGGCTTGCCGCGTCGCTCGATCGTGCTTGGGAAGACCGGAACAGGTCAAATCCAAACGTGGGCCGCTACGTTGTGCATCGCCTGAATCGCTCTGAATACGCGAACGCAGTCCGCGACCTGCTGGATGTGGATATCGATGTCTCGGATCTGCTGCCGACCGATGGCGCGGAGTTCGGTTTCGACAACATTGCGGCGGCGCTCAAGACCTCGCCGCTGTTACTTGAGGCTTACGTGACCGCCGCGCAGCGCGTCGCCGCGATGGCCGTCGGCGATCCGGAAGTTCGGCCCTCCGGGACAGAGCATTTGATCAGCCGCGAGTTTAGCCAGAACGGCTATGTCGACGGCCTCCCGCTGGGCACGGTTGGCGGAACCGTCGTTCATCACGTCTTTCCGGCTGACGGGGAGTACAACCTCTCGGGCAGGCTGATTCGCGGTGTTGCCGAGGGCTATTCCGGCGTCGAAGGAAACGACATCCCGTACACGTTTGTCATCACCGTGGACGGGGCGGAAGTGTATTCGGCCTCGATTGGCGGCGTCAAGGATAGCGAGATGCAGGCCGCGGATTTAAACGTGTCGCGCGCGGCGATCGACAAGCGCATGACCGGACGCGCTCGGATCACCGCCGGGCCGCACGATGTTGGATTCACGTGGAAGGAGCGGCCGTTTCAGGTGCAGGATGTGTGGGAGCCTTTGCGCCGCGACAGCCAGGAGATCCACATGGTGGGAGGCACGCCGAAGCTGCGGACCGTGTTGATCGACGGCCCGTACAACGTGCGCGGAGTTAGCGAGGGGCCCAGCCGCCGAAAGCTTTATGTATGTCATCCGGCCTCAGCAGGCGCGACTGCGGACGAAACGGCGTGCGCGAGCAAGATCCTCACGAATCTCGCACACCACGCGTACCGGCGGCCTGTTGCGGCAGCCGACGTCGAGGCTCCGATCGCCTTCTACAAACAGGCACGCCAGACCGGAGGAAGTTTCGACGATGGCATCCGCGCTGGCGTCGCCCGCGTGCTTTCGAGCCCCAACTTTTTGTATCGAATCGAGAAGGATCCGGCCGCGGCGCGGCCCGGCACGGCGCATCCGGTAACCGATGTTGAGCTTGCCTCGCGCTTGTCATTCTTCCTGTGGAGCAGCATCCCGGATGAAAAATTGCTGGAGCTGGCGGAAGCAGGCCGGCTGCGAGAACCCGGAATGCTGGAAGCGCAGGTAAACCGCATGATTTCGGATGACCGCGCCGACGCCCTGATCGAGAACTTCACCGGCCAGTGGTTGCAATTGCGGAACCTTGAGGCGAAAGTCTCTCCTGACCTGCTGCTGTTCACGGATTTCGACGACAACATCCGCAAAGGATTCCGCAAGGAAACCGAGATGCTGTTCGGTTACATTTTGCGCGATAACCGGAGCACGCTGGATCTGATGAACGCCGATTACACTTTCGTGGATGAGCGGCTGGCAAGGCATTACGGCATTCCCAGCGTCTACGGTCCGCAATTTCGCAAAGTGAAGCTCACCGATCCCAACCGCCGCGGGCTGCTAGGGCAAGGAAGCATCCTGTCGATGACTTCCGTCGCCACCAGAACCTCTCCGGTGTACCGCGGAAAATACATCTTGAGCACGTTCCTCGATACGCCGCCGCCTGCGCCGCCGCCGAACGTTCCCACGCTCGAAGAGAGCAACAAAGCCTCGACCACGCCGAGGACGGTGCGCGCGCAACTGGAACTGCACAGAAAACAGGAGCCCTGCGCATCCTGCCATCGCGTGATCGATCCGGTGGGGTTCGCGCTCGAAAATTTCGATTCGGTGGGAAATTGGCGCAACACCGGTCCCGATGGCGCGCCGCTCGACGTAGCGGGTACACTCGCGGACGGGACCAAGGTCAACGGTCCGGTAGCGCTGCGCGAAGCTATTGTGGGCCGGCCCGACGCCTTCGTAACCGTTGTGACGGAGCGCATGCTGACCTATGCGCTGGGCCGGGGATTGGAGCCGAGCGATATGCCGGTGGTTCGGCGTATCGTAAAGAAGGCGTCGCAGAGCGATTACCGGCT
>JASHRP010000654.1 GCA_030037375.1 Bryobacteraceae bacterium
TCCCGCGAATCGCACCGCGATCTCGCTGTGGATCGCGTTCGCCGTGCTGAAGGACAAAGAGAGCTACATCCCGCCCGCGAAATATCCGGTGATTCATCAAGCCGCGCTCGCCGCGTGCGATGCCAAGGATGGGCTGAAAGACGGGTTGATCAGCGACCCCACCAAGTGCGACTTCGATCCGAAGGCTCTGCTATGCAAGAACGGCGATGGACCTTCGTGCTTGACGGCTCCTCAAGCGGAAGCGGCCAAGCAGATCTACTCGCCGGCCAAGAATCCGCGCACGGGGCAGGAATTGTTTCCGTCGCTGGTTCCGGGAAGCGAGCTCGGCTGGGGCATTCAGGCGGCGGGGCCGGAGCCTTCGCAAAACATTTACGACCAATTCCGTTACGTCGTGTACAAAGATCCGAACTGGGATTGGCGCACGTTCGATTTCGACAAAGGCATCGCAAAGAGCGAGGAGCCGGATAACTTGGTAATGAACGCCACCGATCCGAATTTGAAGGCGTTCTTCGCGCATGACGGAAAGCTATTGATGTATCACGGCTGGAGCGATCCCAACGTTTCGCCGCTGAATACGATCAAGTATTACAAGAGCGTGGTGGATACGATGGGCGGATCGGCGAAGACTTCGAATAACGTCCGCCTGTTCATGGAACCAGGGATGGGACATTGCGGTGGCGGAGAGGGGCCGAACACGTTCGATAAAGTCACCGCACTGGAGCAATGGGTGGAACAGAAAAGGGTTCCGGACGGGATTGTTGCCTCGCACAGCACGGCCGGCGCGGTGGATCGAACGCGTCCGCTGTGTGCCTATCCGGAAGTCGCGAAGTATAAGGGCAGTGGAAGCATTGACGAGGCCGCGAACTTCGCCTGCGTGTTACCCTAGCCGAGGTTAGTCTTAAGCGAGCCGGTTCCCGAGCCGGAGAAAGTCCAAACCGAACGTTGCCTTGCTGAGCTTCTGCGCGCCTCTCGACAAGGCTCCCACTTGGTGAAGTGCGTGGACCGGCATGCCAAGCTTGGTCACGGAATCGCGGACGCGGAACGGCGAAAAATAGACCAGCTCCGCCGCGCGCTCCAGCACCGGATCGATATGATCCCGCTTGGCCCACTCGACTTGCTGACGCCAGGCCAGGTCGCCGAATTTGATGCCGCCTTTCCTCATCTGCTCCGTTCGAACCATATTGATGATTTCGTCCGTGTCGGAGCAGAGGAGCATGTAGCAACCGAGCAGCGGATAAGCCGAGAATAGGCCGCTATCCAAATTGCCCGGCTTGGCCAGCAGCTTCCGCGCATCGCGGGTTTCGGCGTACTCTCTCAGAAGCATCCCGAGCCGGTGCAAGAATTTGGCCAGCGTGAATGCGACGCCCACGGCGGTGCTCGAAACCGCTCCGCCATCGGTAAACGTCAGCACGGTACGGGTGGCGAAGTCCGCGGTTTGTAATCCTGCTTCGCGCGTCTCCGCCCACACCTTGCGATCCAGCAATTTCTGCATGCTCTTAAAGCCTTCCGCCACGTCGCCTCCGGGCATGACGAAACTGCTGTGAGTGTCGATCTTGTACTGCCGGTACGCCGCCAGACAGACCTTTCCCCACGCGATCAGCACCTTCACGCCGCTGCACACGTTCGAAACGATCGGAGTGACGTCCGCCGCCAACTGGTGGGCGCTCATTCCCAGCGTCTGCATGAGATGCCAATTGATGTCGCTGGAACTGGCGGTTCCGCCGGCCATGTCATGCAGCATGGTGTGAAAATCGCCCGGCGTGGCCGATGCGCCCCCAAGGCCGAAGCGCTGTTCACCTGCCCAATTCAGTTGCCCCGTTTCGATGGAAGCGATGCCGAAACCGGAGTCGAAGCCGGCGTCGGCGATTCCTCTCACGAAGTTCCCTCTGCCGTTGTCGTATGTGACGCGATTGTTCGACTGGGTTTGCTGCTGCTTTCGGATCGCGGCGAGGTTCTTGGCCGAATCGGGGTCCATGGTCCACTTTTTCCCATTGGGACCCATGCCCGACATGAGATCCTTATGGGTTTGCTTGACCTCCTTAGCCGGATTCGTCACCTTCCATACAATCTCTTTGCCGCGAAACAGAGTTTCGATTTTCTTGCGCCGCGCCTCGTCCTGGAATTCGAAGGCGTCCAGATCGGCGCGCGTGTACATGGTAGTGTTCAGAGCGTCGTAAAGCCGCTCGACCATACGCGCAGGCGGGCGGTTTCTTTCGTTCTTTCGCCACTCCGGGCCTTTCGTGCCGATCCAGTTGGCGAGCGAGGCGCTAAGGGCGTTTCGCTTCGGCTGCCTTCCGCCTCCGGCGGGCGTGTTCCAATAGTCGCGGAGCGCGTTGTCGACTGCCTTGAGTTCGCCGCTTCGCGGGCTCATTACGCCGAGCGCCGTGTCTCTGATCCAGTCGTTATAGCTCGGAATATCCGGCATGGGTGAGCTCCGCAAAAATCAATTTAGGTCGAATTTGTATTTTCCCAAGCGACCAGTATATGCCGAACATTGGACTTTCCGCGATAGGCCGGCGGAGCTCGGAGTACCGCTCAAACCGGCAAAAAAAAGCCGGCGGCGCCGCTTCGCGAAGAAAGCGAGCTTGCCGCCGGTCCACAACCCGCGGATTTAGGAAAACGGCTCCTACCGGATCGCCGCGACGACTACCTCCTTGAAGCTGTTTCCGTGCGCGGCAAGTTCGCGTTCGTAGCGCGTTTTGGGAAGCTCGCTGCCGTTGTTGGCGTCCTCCCAAATCTGCTCGAGAAAGTACCGGTCTCCGCTTACATGGAACACTAACCGCGCATTGCCCGCGCGGGCGAACGGCGCGACGGTGGGAAGCACGGTGACGAGGACTCCAACGCTGCTGTCCGCCGCTCTGACGACTAACGTGCCCTGGGCCCGGTTTGGACGAACGGTGTAATCGCCGGCAGGCAGAGTCTTGCCGTTGATCACGAAGTTGAACGGAATGCTGGCTCGAAGCGTCGCGCTTTGCGCTGAAACCGTGCCCACCGCGGCCAAACCGATCACGAAAGTTGCGACTGTACGAATGTTCATGGGACCTCCTTTAGGTCATCCTGTCCGGCAACCTCTGGCTGCCTTCACCCTGGTAAGCGCGGAGGAGGGTCGAAAACTATAACGCCGCTGAAAAACTCTTTCGCCGAAAAAACACGCGGGCCTCTCCGTTCCGTGTGCGGATAGGTTAAGGTCATAAAGGGTCATAGGAAGATACCTGCCTTTCGATGCGAATCCTTTCCGCTGCCAGTTCTTTACCGCCGCATTACTATCCGCAGGCATTGTTGCGAGACACGCTGAAGGCATATTGGGGCGGGCGTCTCGAGAATCCTCGGATGCTCGACCGGTTGTGGGCTAACGCCGGCGTGGAAGGACGGCATCTCGCGCGGCCGCTGCAGGACTACTATTCGCTCCGAACCTTCGGCAAAACCAACGACGCATGGATTGACGCCGCGGTCGAGCTTGGGTCGCAGGCCGTGTGCCGGGCGCTTGCCTCAGCCGGCCGGGAACCTTCCGAAGCCGGCGCGCTGATTTTCGTTTCGATCACCGGAATCAGCAGCCCGTCCGTCGAAGCGCGTCTGATCGAGCGGATGAAGCTGCCGCTTCACCTCCGGCGCATTCCGGTGTTCGGATTGGGGTGCGTCGGCGGAGCGGCGGGATTGGCCCGCGCCGCGGATTACGTGCGCGGCTACCCGGAACAAATTGCGGTGCTTTTGTCGGTGGAGCTTTGTTCCTTGACGATGCAGCTCGACGATTTTTCGGTGGCCAACCAAATTTCCCTGGCTTTGTTTGCCGACGGCGCGGCCGCGGTGGTGGTCGCGGGAGACAAAGTGGAAGGCGCCAATGCGCAAAGCACGGGGCCGGAAATCATCGATTCGCGCTCGTCCTTTTATCCGGGGACGCTGGATGCGATGGGTTGGGCGATTTCGGAAACTGGCTTCCGCATCGTGTTATCGCCGGAGGTTCCGAATATCATTCGCGATAATTTGGGCCGGGATGCCGACGAGTTTCTTGGGTCGCACGGATTGACGCGCGCCGACATCGGGTGTTGGATCCTGCACACTGGCGGGCCGAAGATCCTGGAAGCGACACAAGAAGCGCTCGGCATTCCTCAATCGGCGCTGGCGGCATCGTGGGAGATGCTGCGCAGAACCGGCAATTTGTCCTCGGCTTCCGTGCTGCTGGTGTTGGAGGAGACGATGGCGCACCGCCGGCCGCTACAAGGCACCTGGAGCATCCTGGCGGCGATGGGACCGGGGTTCTGTTCGGAACTGGTGCTGCTGCGCTGGTGATCGCGGGATTGTGGATGGATCGCGCGAATACAGCCGAACTTCTGGACGATCCGGCGCTGCCCTCGGAGGTTGTTGCGAGGGCGTACCGTGATTTAGCCCGGGTTCATCGCTGGCTGGGAAACACGCGCGCGATTCTCAGACGGGTTCGAGGCGCTAAGAGCGTGCTCGATATCGGTTGCGGGCAAGGCGCGCTGCTAAGGGAGATTCGAGGCAAGCTCGGGATCGATGTGATCGGGTTCGATCTACGTCCCGCGCCGGCGGCGGCGCAGGTTCGCATCGTGACCGGCGACGCGGCGCTCGATCCCCTGCCCCGGGCCGATGTGGCAATCGCGGTTTGCTTCGTGCATCATTTGTCGGAAGAGGAACTGATCCGGTTGATCAAAAATGTATCGCGTTCGTGCCCGCGATTTATCATTCTCGATTTGGTCAGGCATTGGCTGCCGCTGTGGTTGTTCCGGATCTTCGTCGGTCCTGTTGTATCGCGAATCAATAGAGAGGACGGCATCACTTCCATCCGGCGCGCATTCACCGTGCAAGAGCTGAGGAAGGTGGTTGAAACGGCGGTTGAAGAAACGGGCGCTCGCGTGACGCAAACGGTCGCGCCGCTGTTGATCCGGCAAATCATCGAGATCTGCTGGTGATGGCAAATCGGACTGTAACGATCGTCGGAGGCGGGCCGGCCGGGTCGGCGGCGGCGCTGGCGGCTTTGGCCGAGGGCGCCGCGGTGACCATGTACGAAAAAACTCGATTCCCGCGACACAAGGTTTGCGGCGAGTTTCTGTCGCCGGAGATTCTGCCGATTCTGGAATCGCTCAATCTGCATCAGACGTTCTTCGCCGCGAATCCGGCGCGTCTTACACGCGCGGTTCTGCATTTGGGCGCGACCGAAAAGCGATTCCGTCTACCCGAGCCTGCGTTCAGCCTTAGCCGCTTTGCGTTCGATCACTT
>JASHRP010000655.1 GCA_030037375.1 Bryobacteraceae bacterium
CCAGCACCGGCACGCCCGGCTTATACGACCTCGAAATGTTTTCGAACTCCAGAACACGGCTCATGACGCCTCCTTGCGCCCTTCCGCGATCTCGCGGTCCGCTTCTTTCAGAATTTTTACCGCTGCCTCGAAATTCATGCCGCCCAGATATGCCTGCGAAAGCAGCTTGCGAGCCGTTTCGCGCATCTGCGCTCGCTGGTCCGCACTGCTGATGCGTGGCGGCTTCTCGCATACGAAGGTACCTCGCCCCCGCTGCGTTTCGATGAATCCCAGCGCCTCCAGTTCGTCATACGCCTTCTTCACCGTCAGCGGCGCGATCACCGCCTGCTCCGCCAGATCGCGATGCGAAGCCAGCTTATCGCCCGGCTTCAGCCTCCCGCCGGCGATCGCCTCCTGAATCTGCCGCATGATCTGGCGGTAGATCGGGAGCTCGTCTGCGGGATTGACCAAGATCTGCATTGAGGGTATCTGCACGCTCTAGTGATATATGTCACTATATCACAGATCCGGGCACAGCGCAAGCCGTCAGATTGCGTAACGGGAAAAAACGTGAGCCAAACTATAGCAGGTCGCGATACTCTTCCAGCGCCGCCCGCACCAACTGGCTGCGGCTTCGAACGCCCAGCTTGCCGAATAATTGTTGAAAGGTATTCTTGACGGTGCTCTCGGAAATTCCCAAGGACGCGGCGATTTCCTTGTTCGCCATGCCTTGGATCAGCGCTCGCAGGACCTCGATCTCCCGGCTGCTCAACGCGGCGCGCTCCAGTTGCGCGATCGCTCCGTCACTGGAAGACTGCTGACCGTTGCCGGGCGCTTCTCCGATGATGGCCGCCAGCTTCGGTGTTGCGCGGTCATGATAAGTGGAGAAGCGCACGTCGGCCATGAAGAATTCCCCGTTATCGCGATACCCGCGGCATCGTATCGAGGCGCGAAATTGCGGACCATCTTCTTTCCGCAAGGCGTGATGCAGGTCCGGCAGGAACGCCGCGATCGGATTTCCCACCAGATGTCCCTCTTTTGGAGCTATCAGTTGTGTCGCTGCGCCGTTGGCCAGTTCAATGAAACCCCGGTCATCGATCGTGACGATCGCGGCAGAACTCGTTTCTATCAGGATTCTCAGCCGCTCTTGCGCCTCCAGCGTCAGGCGGCGGTTCCGGACCAGCTCTGCGACGAACAGCCCGCAGCCCGACAGCGCCAGCGTTCCGAAAATCAAGCGAATCGATTCGCCTTCGGGGGGAAGTGAACTAAAAACTTCGCTCAACACCGCGCAGCCGATTCCGAGCAAAACCACGGTCGATCGCGGCACAAATCCGGCGATGAGCATGATCGGGAAAAGGTAGAGGAAGCCCAGAGAGAAGTATGGCTTGGTCCACCAATCCACCAGGGCGGTTACACAGATAACCAAGCTGCTCAACAGGATCACCGGCGTCCGGTTCCGTCTCTCCCAGATGGCTTCCAAACGCGGCATAGGGGTCAGCTAAAACCTGATTATCTCATCATCTTGCCTCCATCCGAATGAGGATCTCGCGCTGGGCCTTCACAATATTTTCATACGCGCCGCGCAGCCCATCGGCGCGAAACATTGTTCTTCACAAGATTGTTCCCTTACCACTTCAGATATGATGTACGAGGGTTTTGAGCCTCAAGTCAGGGAGGTCGCAATGGTTATCGATTCTCATGCGCACGTCACCGCTCCGGAAGCTCTGTACGTCTACAAGGCGAACATCCTTTCGCACCGCGGCGGGCATGGGCGAGGCAAGGTGGAAGCTACCGATGAGGACATCCTCAAGGCGCTGAACTCCCCCGTCTTCGGCGGATCCTCGCATCTCCAGCAGCTTAAGGAAGCCGGCACGGACATGCAGTTGATCTCGCCGCGTCCTTACCAGTTGATGCACAGTGAGAGCCCGAAGCTGGTGGCCTGGTTCACGGAGGAATGCAACAACATCATCGCGCGTCAGGCGAAGCTGCTTCCGGGAACCTTCCGAGGCGTCTGTTCCCTGCCGCAAACTCCCGGCGTCAGCCCCAAGGCAGTTCTGCCCTACCTCGAAAAATGTGTCAAAGAGGACGGATTCGTCGGCTGCCTGGTCAATCCCGATCCGGGCGAATGTGGCGGTATCGAAACCCCGCCGCTTGGCGACCGCTTCTGGTATCCGCTCTACGAAAAACTCGTCGAGCTGGATATCCCCGGCCACATTCACTCCACTGCCTGTAAGTCTGACCGGCTCAGCTACTCGCTGCACTTCATCAACGAAGAGAGCATCGCCATCGTTTCCCTGCTCAATTCGAACGTCTTCACGGATTTTCCGACTCTAAAACTGATGCTCTCGCACGGCGGCGGGGCGATTCCGTATCAGTGCGGCCGTTTCGAAGCGAGCGCGCTTCGCCGCGGCGGCCCGCGCTTCTCCGATCGCATGCGCAATCTGTATTACGATACTGTCCTTTATTCCAAGGACGCGTTGGAGCTTCTCTTCAAGACCGTCGGCGCGGATCGCTGCCTGTTCGGCACGGAGCGGCCCGGCGTCGGGACCGTCAAAGATCCGAAAACAGGCCGTTGGCTGGATGAAACTCGTCATCTGATCGAAGAGTTCCATTGGCTGAGCCCTGCCGAAAAGAAGATGATCTTCGAAGACAATGCGAAGAAGCTGTTCAAGCTCGGCACTTCCGAAGGAGCAAAGGCATGAAACCTCGCGTTTGGCCCATTCTCGCTGCGTTGTTTGCCGTGAGCCTTTCGGCCCAGACGCTGCAGAAGATCACCATTAATTACCCCAACCGCAGCGGCTCCAATTGGCCGATTTTTCTTGCCAAGGATGGCGGGTATTACCAAAAGTACGGCCTCGACGTGACGCTGACCTTCGGCGTGATGCCCACCGGCATCGCGATGCTTGCCAGCGGCGAAGCGCAGATGGTGAACTCCTCTCTCGATCAGTTGATGCAGGCTGCCTCGAAGGACGGCTCCATGGTGCTGATCGGCAGCGCTCTCAATCGCGGAGCTTTCGCTCTGATGGCGAAAAAGGACATCAATTCCATCAAGGACCTCAAGGGCAAAAAGATCGCCGTCAGCCAAGTCGGCGACGCGCCTTATGGATACCTGGTGGACCTACTTTCGAAATCCGGCATTTCCGCGCGTGACATCCAATGGATTCCCGTGGGCACCGACGTAAGCGGCCGCGCCGCCGCGCTCACCAGCGGACGGGTCGACGCGACCCTGCTCACCGCGCCCGCGTATTTCAAAGTCGAAGAGGCCGGTTTCAAGACGCTCGCGAATCTCGCGGAGCATCCCGACATCTTCGCTGCTACCACCCTGCTGATGAAGAAAAGCGTAGTTATGGCCGATCCGAATCTGCCCGTAAAGATCCTCGAAGCTCAGGCCGAAGCCACCAAACGTTTCTACGAGGACAAAGCATTCGCGGTCAAAACGTTCTTGAACTACGACAAAATGGCCGTCCCCGCCGAAGTTGAGCGCGTCTACGATCTCTACGCCAAGCCCGAAGCCTTTGAGCGCGTCCCCTTCGTGCTCGCCGCTGCCGTCAAATCCGTGCTCGCGCAGCAGGCCGATCCGCAGATCGCCGCCGCAATGAGGTCTTACGACTTCCATAAAGTCATCGACAATGGCTACGTCGACAAGCTAGTGAAGGACGGCTTCTTCGAAAAGACCTTCGGCCCTTCGATCAAAGCCGAAGAAAACCGCAAAGCCAAGGAAGCCTTCCGTTAGACTGAGCTAAAGGATGCTGAAGCTGGAAGCCAGCCACGTCTCCAAACGCTACTGGCTGGAGCGCGAAGGAAACGAAGTGCTCGCCCTGAGCGACGTTTCCCTAACGATTGAAGACGGCGAGTTCATGGCCATTGTCGGCCCCAGCGGCTGCGGCAAGACCTCGTTGCTGAACATCATCGCGGGACTGCTTCCGTATGACGAAGGCAGCGTCTCCATCGACGGCCGAAAGGTCCAAGGCCCAGGCGTCGATCGCGCGGTTGTCTTCCAGCACTCGAGCCTACTCCCCTGGCGCACCATCGCCGGAAACGTCCGTTACGGCATGGAGCTTCAGAAGCGTTTCGACAAGTCTACGATGGCGGAGCGCACCGACTATTTCATCAAGCTGGTTGGCCTCGGCGGCTTCGAGCAGCATTATCCATCGGAACTCTCCGGCGGCATGCAGCAGCGCGTCAACCTCGCCCGAGCCCTCGCCGCCGATCCGGCAGTTCTTCTCATGGACGAACCGTTCGCCGCGCTCGACGCTCAAACCCGCGAGTTCATGCAGTCCGAGCTGCTCAAGATCTGGGCCAAAGCCCGAAAAACAGTGTTGTTCATCACGCACCAGATCAACGAAGCGATTTATCTTGCCGATCGCGTCGCCGTAATAAGCGCCCGCCCCGGCCGCGTTAAAGACATCTTTCAAGTCCCGTTCAACCGTCCCCGTTCCTTGCACCTCAAGCGCGAGCCCGAATTTCTGGAACTCGAAGACGCCATATGGCAGTTGATCGAAGAAGAATCTTCACGCATCGGCGTCGTCTTAGCTCCCGACTAACTAAAAATGCCGCGGCCCACCAAGAATTTCTACCAACGGCATGAAGCCCTGATCCTCGGCGGCGGCGCGGTGGCCATTACCATCGCGATCTGGCAGGCCCTCTGGGGCGCCGGAAAAATTTCGCCTCTCTTCCTAAGCGGGCCATCCGCGATCGTCAAACAATTTCGCTATGGATTGACGCAGGGCACTCTGCTCTCCGACATGCGTTACAGCGGGACGAATTTTCTTCTCGGTTTTTCGCTGGCTCTTGTCTCTGGCGTCGTCCTCGGCATCCTCATCGGCTGGTATCGAAAACTCCGTCTGATCTTCGATCCCTTCTTGAACGCGCTCTACGCGACGCCGCGCATTGCCATGGTCCCGATGATCATCATCTGGTTTGGCGTTGGAATATGGTCGAAGGTCTTCATCGTCTTCATCTCCGCGTTCTTCCCGATTCTCGTTAACACGGTCGGCGGAGTCCGCAACATCGATCGCGATCTCCTGCGCGCCGCCCGAGCCTTCTGCGCTTCGGACTGGCAAATCTTCACCACGCTCGCGCTGCCGGGGAGCGTACCGTTCATTCTCACGGGCGTCCGTCAGGGCGTCGCCCTCGGATTGATCGGCGTCGTGGTTGGAGAAATGTTCGGCGGCAGCCAAGGCGTCGGATTCATGGTCGCTTATGGAGGCCAAACCTTCGCCACCGATACGCTTTTCGTCGGCGTGATCATCGTGGCGTTTTCAGGAATTCTGCTCACCTGGCTCGCGGAACGGCTCGAGCGCCGATTCTCGCGCTGGAGACCTGAACGGTAGGCCAAAACAGATGAATGATTTCATCGCTCGCCTCTCCCGCCTCGACTCCTGCGCCGTCTCAGACGCTCTGGACAAACTTGGCCTCGCCGGCTCGGTGACAGGTCTGCACCGATATTCTTCCGAGAGGAGAATCGCGGGCGGCGTCCTCACGGTAAAGCTCGATAAAGCCGAAGGGCGCTCGAACACTCGCCATCTCTGCACCGCCGCGATTGAGGCCGCGTCACCCGGCGACATCATCGTGGTCGAGCAGCGCACCGGTCTAGATGCCGCCTGCTGGGGCGGCAATCTCACCATTGGCGCCCAGGTTCGCGGCGTCGCGGGAGTCATCGTCGAAGGCCCTGCGCGCGACATCGACGATTCCCGTAAGCTCGATTTCCCGGTCTTCGCGCGGACGCACACCGCTCGCACCGCGCGTGGCCGCATCGTCGAAGTTGAAACCGGCGGACCCGTCCAAGTCGGCGACGTGATCGTAAATCCCGGCGACTACGCGATCGCGGACGGCAGCGCTGTCGTGTTTGTCCCCGCCGCGGATATCGAGCGCGTGCTCGAAGCGGCGGAAGCCATCGCTGCACGGGAAGAATCAACGGCTCAGGCTCTTCGCGAAGGCAAGCCGATCAGCCAGGTGATGGGCGCGAACTACGAACACATGCTCAAAAAGCAATCCACATGACCGACGCCAACTTTCAACGAGCCTCCAAGCTCGACACCACCGCAATCAGCGACGCCATGGACCGGCTCGGCATCGCCGGCCAGTGCCTCGGCCTCAAGCCTCTCGACTCGCGCTTTCGCCTCACCGGCCGAGCCTTCACCATCCTCTACGGACCTGCCGGTTCGCCCCCGGGCACCGTCGGAGATTACATTGATGACGTCGAACCCGGCGGCGTGGTCGTGCTCGATAATGGCGGGCGCGAAAACGCGACCGTATGG
>JASHRP010000656.1 GCA_030037375.1 Bryobacteraceae bacterium
GAGAACACGCTGCGCTACCTGGCGCAGGTGATTGGACTCGTCGCGCAGAATTTCTTAGCGGGCGCTGCCGGGCTGGCGGTTGGATTCGCCTTTATCCGAGGGATTGCACGCGAACGCTCCGCCACAATCGGCAACTTCTGGGTGGATTTGATCCGCTCACTCCTGTGGGTGCTCCTGCCACTGACCCTGATCGGCAGCCTGATTCTGATCTGGCAAGGCGTCCCGTTGAACATGGCGCCTTACGTGGTGGTTCAGACTCTGGAAGGCGGAACACAGACGATTGCGCAGGGACCGGTCGCGGCGCTGGAGTTCATTAAGAATCTGGGCACCAACGGCGGCGGCTTCTTCAACGCGAATGGCGCGCATCCGTACGCCAATCCGACGCCGTTCACGAATCTGCTCGGGCTCCTTGCCATCGCGGTGCTGCCCGCCTCGCTCATGGTCACCTTCGGCCACATCACGCGCAGGCCGCGAGCCGGCTGGGTATTGTTGATCGTGATGGTCGCGCTCTTCGTGGTTGGATTGGTGGCGTGCGATTGGGCGGAAACGGCGGCGCCGCCGCAGCTGGCGGGCTTGCACATTGTGGGCGGAAACATGGAGGGAAAGGAGGTTCGGTTCGGCGTTGGCGAATCGGTGTTAACGGCTATTGTGACATCGAACGGCTCGACCGGCTCTTATAACTCCATGTACGACTCGTATCAACCGATGGGCGTGCTGGCGCCGCTGATCTTCATGCTGTTGGGCGAAGTGGTGTTCGGGGGGCTCGGCGCAGGCGTGTACAGCATCATCATGGCGGCGCTGGTGGGAGTGTTCCTGGGAGGACTGATGGTGGGGCGCACGCCTGAATACCTTGGCAAGAAAATCAGCTTCGCGGAGACACGCTGGATTGCCCTGTATACGCTTTTGACGCCCGTGGTGGTTCTGGTGCTGACCGGCGTCGCAGTCGCCGCTACCGCCGGCCGGACTGGGCTGGTAACCAATTCCGGACCCAGAGGCTTTACCGAAATATTGTTCGCCTATGCCTCCTGCATGGCGAACAACGGACAGGCGATGGCGGGGCTGAATGCCAATAGCGTTTTCTACAACGGCACTACTGCGGTTGCGATGCTGGCCGGGAGGTTTGGGTTGGCTGCATTGGCGCTGGCCTTGGCCGGACGGTTCGCCGCTCAGCGCCGTTTGCCGGCTACACTCGGGACGCTTCCAAGCGATACGCCGATCTTCGGCGTGCTGGTTTTTGGCACCATCCTGCTGGGCGGCGCTCTGTGCTTCTTTCCCGCTCTTGCGCTGGGTCCCATCGCGGAGTTCTTACGGCGCTAAATATGACACCGAGGGTCCGCTTGGCCGCGGCCGCGTTCTTGCTCCTTGTGCTTGGACATAAGCGCGCAGCCGCTGACGACCCCGCGCCAGCACCGATCGCAACGGACCGGCCCGCCGTGACCGATTCGAGTGTGGTGGTCCCGCTCGGGACTCTGCAGGCCGAGAACGGGTTCACGGAAACCGCGAGTCAGGGCCAACAGACGTTCGACGGGCCGGAAACGTGGCTGCGCTTCGGTGTGGCATCGAAGACCGAGCTGCGCCTGATCGTTCCGGACTACTTCGGCCAAGTCGCAACGGGTTCAGGAATAAGCTCGGGGTTTGGAGACCTTGCCATCGGAGTCAAACAGCAATTGGGCCCTGCGCCGGGCGGCTTCGATGTTTCGCTAGTCCTCTCTCTCAGCCTGCCGACGGGCGCTGCTGCGATTTCGAGTCACGGCTACGATCCATCCGCGCAGCTGCCGTGGTCGCGCGCGCTATCGCCGAATTGGACGGCGGCGGGAATGCTCTCGGTGTACTGGCCAACGGAATCGGGCCGGCGCAACGTGACGGGCGAAACCACCTTTTTGATCGACCGGCAGCTCACGAAGCAGTGGGATGCGTTTGTCGAATATGTGGGAGACTTTTCCGAAACGGGAGGGCCCCGGCATCTTTTGCACGTCGGCACTGCCTACAAACTCACTGCCCAACAGCAGGTCGATTTTCATGCCGGGGTCGGCTTGTCTTCGGCCGCGGTGGATCACTTCGTCGGCGTCGGCTATTCCTTTCGTTTGCAGGCGGTCCGGCGATAGAGAAGGCCAATAGCTTCTGTTGCTTCTCGTCACGGCGTGACTACCACACACGGCAGCGTGCGTATCCACGCTAGGTAGCGAGGGTTCCTTGGCGGCTTCACGATTCGGGGACCTCGCCGCCCCAATCCTGTTCACAATCGCGCCAATACGAGCAGTTCCGCCTGGAACAAAACATCGAAGTCCGGTTGGGTATGAAAATCTCTGCCTGCATAACCACAGCCGCTTTCGCGTGAACGGTTTGTGTAGCCCGCCGGTCCTCAGTCGTGACTTCGAACTCTTGCAAAACGATTTTGGGCGTCTTCGTCTTGACCAAGGTGTCGATCCGCGCCTTACCGGAAGCCCCCGGGAGCCAACTGGCTGTAGGTGGCGACTTGAAATCGATTCATTGATTCAATGCCGTGAGGGGTCGCTTTGGCGGTCTTGATGTCGATAATGCGGCCCTCCACGTCAATTACATCGACGAATCCGTGGACGTAAGCTCCGCCGATTTCGTCTGCCACATACATCCCTACCGCTATGGCTCGACCCGAGGTGAGACTTCCTCTAGGTACTTCATGACAGCTTCGCCGGCGTGCTCAAGTTCAGTGGGGTCTTCTTCGTCACGAAATTCCGCGCCTGTGCTTTCCAACGCCCACGCTTCGCGGAACGGCAAACATCTTCGCCGTCGTCGAGCCCAAGACGGGTCGC
>JASHRP010000657.1 GCA_030037375.1 Bryobacteraceae bacterium
ATTCCGTTCGCCAATCCAACCCTATCTTGGTTTGCAGACCCATCCGGCTCACGATCGGCGATGAATTTCGCGGTTCATACAAAAAGGTGTAGCCCGTCAGATCGGCGATGCTCTCCACTAGATTCGCCTGCCCTGGAATCACCGCGCCTCCGAAGGTCGGATTGAAGTACCGGTCGTAGAAGAGCTGCCAGTTCAGCAGATCGGTGACCGTGCCATTCTTATCTTTCGCCAGCAGGCGGTTGGTAAGGGAAAACTCCACCTGATTGGTATCCGAGAGCAGATCGGTTTGATCGAAGCGCACGATCTGATTGAAATTGTCGATCCCAGTCACCCAGCGATAGGTAATTCGCGGCTCGATGACGTGCTTCATTTTTTCCCCAATCCAGGACGGAGCATTGAAGACGCGCTCGAGCGAAGGCAGGATTATGTCGACACCCGCATCCCTCGCGCTTCGAATCAGATTGTTGCCGGTAACCTGACCGAGCGAATTGAAACTCGAACCGTAGAAAGTCTCATGGATGGCAAAACTCGGCGCGATGTAGATGCCGAAGAAGTGAAGCGATGAGTTGATTCCCGGGTCCAAGTCGCTACGTTCGACAAACCTGCGGGTCTGATAGTCGGGCTCGGTGCGCCGCATCAAGCCGCCGCTTGAATCGAAAGTGAACCAAATCGGCAGGTCCAGGATCTCGTGTTCCCGGACGGTAAAATCCGCCTCCGGCAGCTTTCGCACTTCCACCTGATCGTTACTTGTCGTGCCCAAAAAATCGACGTCTCGGCTGGCAACGAATGCCACGCCGTAATCGGACCAATGCCTGTCGATGAAACCCACGGAGCTGGTCTGAGTTTGAACGGCTTCCGTGATGGATTGGGAGAATTCGGATCTGTAGGCGAACGAGGATAGCAGGTCCAAATGCCCCTTCGCTTCCCAGCCGTCGCCAAGCAGCGACTTGCCGTCCGCCAGCAGGTCATAGCCTCCCGCCGAGATTTCCGGGTTGGAGCTCTTGTCGTTCAGGGCGTTGATAGTGATGTGGAAGTCCGTAGTGTCATTGACTTTGCCCCGGAAATCCGCCATGTGCGCAAGACCCACTTTAGTGAAGTACATCCCTTCATAGGTCAGATCGTAGCTGCGGCTGATGGCCCAGTAGTATCCGGCATCCACAAAATAGCCCTTGAGAGAATTGGTTCCCACGCTGGGCAATAGAATGCCGCTGTGCCGGGGATGCTTTTCGAGCCTTTTGTAGAACTTCGGAAGATACATGAGAGGCACGTGCCGCACATAAAACCAGGAGCGGTACGCGACGGCGTGATCGTGCGGATAAATCTCGAACAGCTTTCCGCGCAGCGTCCACCACGGGTTCGGCAGCACGCAGTCAGTCAGAAAGCCGTCGTGGAGAACGTACTCGCCTTGGATCTTCTCGGCCCACTTTGCCTGGAAGTAGAAGGGATTGGCCGTCGTCATTAGGCCGGGGCGCGTATCGACGCGGAACGGAGCGGAGCCCGAGACATTATAGAAGTTGCCCGTCTCCTCGTCCTCGTGAGTGTAATATTCGGCGCGGTCGCAGTAAAGCTTTTCCTGCGTCACAAAGTTCTGATACTCGACATGCCCGCGCGCTTCGATGTAGCCAGTCACCTTGTTGTAATCGAGTTCGTCGGCGCGAAGCTCGGAGTCGGTGGTGTCGATCACTGAAGGTCCACGCAAATAGATCCAATCGCCACGCTCCTCGTGGGTGCAGGTTTTCCCCTCCGCGCATTCGGTGCTCACAAACTCCTTAGCCGGGGCATTGGGACGCGGCAAAATCACCGGCTGGTTTGCATTAGGGCTCGGTTGGGCCGTCGGGGAGGGCGGCGGGGGCGGAGGTAAAGCAGGAGTGTAACTTTGGCCCTGTAACCGCATCATTAACAGGAAGAAAAAGATCGGGCGGTACAAATAAAGTTCGTGACAAAACGCGCCGATTATGCTACCAAAGGAGAGGCGGTCTAGTACCGTAGTTCCATGCAGTTCGCGCTCTGAACTCAACCGAGCACGGTAGCAGACCGGTGGAACGGCAGTCAACAAGGACAAATTTTTCGATGGCTGAAGTGCAATGCCGGTATTGTCTGGCGGCCAACGATGCCGAGGAGCATCGTTGCAGCCGGTGCGGCCGTCGTTTGCATTTGGCCGCGCCAAGGCCCACACCTGAGCCCTATCCCCTGATCTCCACCCCTTCGGCATCTTCATCTTTGACGGCGGCGGCCGCCGCTCCGGCACTGGAAAGTTTGCCCGTCAGGCAGCGCCAATCGGCCATCCGCGAACCGGACCCACAATCGCACCCTGGCTACCAGCCGTCTTTGTTTCGCGAGGGGGTTGGCGGCCCGAAAGTGGTTCCGATCCCCACGCTCGCTTCCGCGCGCCCCCAGGCACGGGAGGCGCATTCGATTCGCCGCGCCTCATCGCGCCCGACCACGCGGCCCCGGCGCGTTGCGGACACCCAGCAGGCGCTCGAGTTTGCCGATGCCGAGCCGGTTCACGCCGGGGTCAGCCCTAATGTCGAACTGATCTATTGCGACGCGCCGGTCGCACTCCCGGGCCATCGCCTTCTGGCCGCGGCGGTCGACACCAGCATGGTGCTGATTGGGCTGGGAGCGTTTGCGATTTTCTTAAGCCTATTTCTGGGCGGAGACTTCCTGCTCAACCGCCAGGCCGCGCCGTTTCTGATCGGCGTGGGCGCGGTGATCGCGCTGTTTTACCGCTCACTCTGGTATTTCGGCAATGGCGACTCGCCGGGAATGCGATTCGCCGGTCTGCGTCTGGTCGATTTCGACGGCCGCCGTCCCAGCCGGGAGCAGCGTGTTCTGCGTCAAGCCGCTAGCCTGCTCAGTTTGGTCGCCGCAGGCCTCGGGCTGGTTTGGGCCTTGGTGGACGAAGAGAGTCTCACCTGGCACGACCATATCTCGAAAACCTTCCCGACTCCGAATTAGGGGTGTTCCTCGAGGTGCTTTAGCCGCGCATCGAGCACTTCCTCCACGCGGTGAAGCTCCGAACGCCACAAATCCCGCAGGTCGTCGAGCCGTGTATTGAAGCGAGCGACAACCAAACCCACGAGTGCGATATTAAAGAGCACCGGGACGCCGATTGCGAGATAAAGCTGTTGATTGGTCACCATTGCTAAGTGCGAGGCGCTTGGCTTTATTCTCGCACGGGCTCCCGGCTGCGAACCTCTATCGCGCAGTGGAGCGTTGAGCCGCGCTCGCGCCCTGATTCGCTCCATAAAGCCGCCGGTAAATATCGGCGTTGCGCAGGACGCCCTGCACGTAACCGCGGGTCTCGGTGAACGGGATGGACTCGATGAACTCCGCTGGCTCGCGGAAATCTCCCCAGGAGAGCCATGCCCGAACTCGCGTCAGACCCGCGTCATAAGCCGCCAGCGCGGCATCCTCGCGTCCACCCACTTGTCCCAGCAGCGATTTCAAGTAATACGTCCCGAGTTGCAGATTCAAACCCGGTTGAAACAGCCCAGAGGCCGAGTATGTCGTGACTTTCAGCCGCCGGCTAAGCTCGCGCCCGGTGGCTGGTTGAATCTGCGCCAGACCCCGTGCGCCGGTCTTCGATACCGCTTTCGGGTTGAACTCGGACTCTTGCCGGATCAGCGCGGCCATCAAAAACGGATCGATCCCATTCTGTTTGGAAAAGGACTCGACTTCGGTGCGAAACGGCAAAGGAAACGCGAACGTCCAGAACTGCCGCGGCGCCGAGTCGATCGGGACATACAGGTACCCGCCGGCATAAGCTTTGATGTAATGCAGCGCCTGATCAGGCTTGGCCGACGAAAGTGAGGCAAGCTGGAGCGCCATTACGTACGGCTGCTCGCCCGCTTTCGCGGCGAATCGCAATTCCTGGTCGGCCCAATCGTTGAGGCCGGCCTGCTGAAGCAGCTTCGCGCGCTCGATTCTGGCCGTGGCGGCGGGTCCCGGCTTGAAGTCCTCGACGCGAGACCGCTTGGCGAACGAGACATTTCGCAGAAATTCGATTACCTGCGGCGAAGGTGGAGCCGGACCGACCTTCGCCATCTGGTCGCGCGCGAGCGTAGCGTAAAACTGATTGGGGTACTCGCGATCGATCTCGGCATAATAGACGCGCGCGGCTCCCGGGTCATGCGCGTCCTCGGCGAGCCTTCCGAGAAAATACAATGCCGCGGAGGCCGACTCCGATGACGGGAACAAACGCAGATCCGCGCGCAGCAAATCAGCGGCATCCGGGCGCCTGCGCAGATAGTGTCCCCACGCGACCCTCCAATGACAGGTCGCGGCCTCCGTGGCCTTGGGGAACGTCTCGTAGCAGGCCTGGTACAGCGGCTCATAGGCGTCCATCTGATTCGAAGTCAGATACCGGTTGGCCGCCGCCATTAGAGCCTTCAGCCGCCATTCCGATGCCGGATACAACCGCGCCAATCGATCCAAGGTCTGATCGACTTCTTCCTGGTTGTTGAGGCGGCGCGCGCACTGCAACAGGTAGTAGAGCCGTTCCGCGTCCGCCTCCGGCGACAGCGAGGACAGCGAGGTCAAATAGCGATGCGCGGCCGCCGTGTCTTCCGCGTCGTAATCCGCGACACCGACGCGCACGCGGGCCAAATCTCGATCCGCTCCGCCGAGCTGCGGAATGAGACCCTCCAATTCCTGCCGCGCCTGCCTGATCTGCCCCGCATCGAGCAATTTCAGAGCGCGCGTCAGCATGGAGTTGGGCATCGACGGGGGATAATTCGCTCCCATGCTGGTCCGCAATCGAGCGATCTCCGCGCCCGCCGCGGCCGCCTCAGCAGCGGTCGGGTATCCGTAGTAGACGCGTTGATTGTAGATCGCGGCGCTGACTTGATCGCCGGCTGCGCCGAAGGCTTGCGCCAGCAGGAGATCGCCTTGCGGCTGCGTGAGCGCGGCGTAGTTCTTGCGAAGCAATTCCGCCGCGTCGCCGGGAGCGCCCTTCAAGATCGCGGCCTGCCCTTCGAGCAAATAGGCTTTCGCCGTTAGCGGCGATGCCGGAGATTGCTTCCAAACCGGTTCGAGCGCTGGCCCAACCGAGGTGTAGTTCGTCAGCCCGAATTGCGCGGAAGCGGAGATCCATGCCGCGTAATCGGCGAGACGGGGAAGCCGCTTGGCCAAGCTTTCTGAGGCAGCGGCTGCGGCTGAGAAGTTTCGCGCCTCGAGTGCGGATTCAGCGGCCTTGAGGTCCGCCAGCGGGTCGGAGGCGGCGCTGAGCAGGGTAACCCCAATGCACGCCGCGGCTATTGCCGCGCCGCCCCAGATTGCCCACTTGCGCTCCATGCTCCCGGCTCGACTGTTCCCTGCGAAAGTTCAGAACAACGGCGGACTCGCCGCCCGGCTCTTGCTTACTGCTTAACCCGGTCGCCGACCTTGACTCCCGGCTGACCGTCATAGGTTCCTTCAGAGGAGCCTGCGTCCACCTGCGTGATCGTCACAGTGCCCAGATCGGAATCGGTGCGGCGCAGAACCGCGCCCGTGGCCGGGTCTTTGATCTCGCGGCCGATCCGCGAAATCTTGAGCGTGTCCCCAACCTTGACTCCCGCGTTCTTACCGACGTTCAGAATCAGGTGCGATCCGTCCACATCGGCGACCAAGCCATCGATGACCACTACCCGCGTCGGCAGGCTGGCGGCCTTTTCGTCGAGCCCAGTGGCGCAATCCGTCACTGCCGCGTTGGTGGCCTCACCGATGATCGTGGCGCCGAAATTGGAGCTCTGCATGCTCAAACCGCCCCCGCCCACTCCGCCGCCACCGCCGCCCGCGCCACCCAAGTTGACGCCGCTGCGCTTCGACTCGCCCTTGCCCGCGACCGACGCCAGAATCTCGCCCGTCTCCACGTTGATCAGCCGCGCGGTAATCTGCACCACCGCTTTGCCTTCCTTGGTTCCGATGCCGCCGATGCCGAATTTCCCGGCCGCCGCGCCCAAACCTCCCGCGCCCTTGCTCTTGTCGTCGCGGCCGAACTGCGTGATGCTTCCGACGATGATCGCGTCCACGCCCAGCAGTTTGCCGATCTTCGCCGCACTGCTCGGGTCCGCGCGGTCGCTATTCGAAAAATTCTGTTCGGCGATCAGCTTGTCGAGGGCTTTGCGCTCGATGACCGAGTACTTGCCGCCGTTGACCAAACGATCCACTAACATGTCGGCGATTCCCTTGCCGACATCCTGGTCCGAGCCGAAGATCTGGGCTGCGGATGTCCTGACGGTGCCGTAGTCGAAGTTCATCACCGCGACCCGCTTCTTGTCCTGCGCGAATGCGACAGAGGCCAGCAGGGCCGACACCACGATGAGTTTGCGCATAACCTTCATTTCCTCCTAATGCGGTTAAAAGCCCACTTTTAATGGTCTGCTGACAGTATTTCACAGATTGCCATGCGTGCCAACCGGCACCGCTGCCGCGAGCTCACGGCGCGGAGGCTACCAAGGGGCCGGAAAACTTAAGCTGGCGCGAGCCTTTCACCAAATCCAGCACCAGCTTTCCGTCCGCCTGCGACGCGCCCGACCCGTAGTACGTCTCTCCGGCCTGGGTCGCCTCCACGCTTCCGAACTTCCAGCGCGTGGATTGAAGCTCGAAGCAGGCCGAGGCCGAGGTCAGGTCGGCATCGGGGGAAAGCTCGATCGAGCGCGCGCGCAAATGCCCTTCGGCCCGCAGCGAATCGAGCAAAGTCAGCCCGTCGCCTTCGGCATCGAGCGAGCCGTCGAAATCCAGCTTGCCCCCCTTGTAGGGCGCGCCGTTGAGCGTGCCGTCGAAATGATAGCGCGGAGCCGCGCCGCTCAAATCCGCCAGCAGATCGCCGGCCAGCGACGATCCCGCCAAATTCGCGCTCAACCACGATGCGTCGATTCCCGTCAGCCGCACGATTCCCGCGTCCCACAATAAGCGAGCATGATTCAGGCTCACACTGGACTCCCCGGCGGTTAGCATCCCGATGGAAATCGTGCCATCCGCGCGCCGGCTCTTGAGCCAGTCCGGCAGAGGCGCGGCCGCCAGCCGCAACGTGCGGGCAAGAAAGCCGCGTTCCCGCTCGATCGATGGCGCGAGCAGCCGAGCTAATTCCGCCGCGTCGGCCTCCGGGATCGTGATGTTGAACTTGTGCGGATGCACCGTGCCTGGCTCCCATCGGTACTCGCCCGTGAAGGCGATGTCGCCTGCTTTCCCGCGCAGCTTGGTGATTGAGACGCGCGCCCCGTTCAGTTTGATCGACGCGGACTGAATGCGCAGCGGATCGGCGAGACCGTCTACTGGAATACGCGCGTTCAGCAGATCATATTCGCCCGACCAAGCACCGCCTTGGTAGCGCGCCCACCCGCGCCAGATCCCTTGCTTGGTTTGGTCGAGCATTGGAATCGCCGCCACTCCGAACGATCGCATATCCGCGACGTTCATTCCCTTCGTGGTGATGCGCAGGTCGACCGGGGGCTGCTGAGACTCCCTCGGCTGACGTGGATCCCGTGATTGGAAGAAATCGTAATTCGCTTCGAGCTCCGCGCTCTCCTTTTCGCCGATTTCGATCTTCGAAGGCTCCAGGCTTACCACGCCGTCGCCGATATTGACCGCGGCCGATTTGGCGCGCAACGGCTGGACGTCCGGCAGCCCCAGCGACGCGTCCTTCAACTCCACATGCCCGGAAAGACCGCCCTGATCGTAAGTTAGCGAGCCGGATACAGCCCCTTCGGCCGCAAGCTGATCGGACACAGGCGCGCCCATATGCCTTGCGACCTCCGCGAGATCTGCAATGGGCACCTGGTTCAACTGCGCTTCGGCATCCCACTGTGTTTTGGAAAGAAAATCGCGGCCGCGGAACGACAAAACCACCGGCGCGGCTGGATCGCTCGCCAGATCGAGCTTCTCTCCATGAAGATCGAGGGACCCCTTAAAGGGCAGCTTCCAGCCTCCGCCCTTGGGGACCAGATCCCAGCGGTGCACGTCGTCGATCTGCAATAGGCCCGAAACGTCCAGACCATTCGGCGAGCCGCTCAAGCGCGCCTGAAGCGCGATGGTGCCGTGCAATCCGAAGCCCTGAGGATCGATCACGCGCGAAACCTCCGCGAGCGAGCTGCGCTCCAGATCGACTTTCATATCGAGCCGCGGCGTCCGCGAAGGGTCCCAAGTGCCATCCACGAAGAAGCGCCCGAAGTCCTGCGCCGCGCGGTCGGTCTGTGAGGGCGCGCCTTCGAAATGCAGCTCGACGAACCCGCCCCTGGATGGATCCACGTTGAGATCGGCGTTATCGAAATAGAAGATTGACTTCACGTCTCCGAATTTGAAATTGACGCGGCCCGCCCGCATCCGGATCGCGGGTACTCGGGTCTGCCCGCGCGAGGCGCTATCGAGCAGAAATTGGAAGTTCCAGGGCCCTTCGGCGGTTTTGACGATGTTTAGCGTTGGCGCTTGAAACCGCGCCTCGCTGAGGTTGAGATAGCTGAACTCCAGATGCCGGTGCAAAAGGCTAAGCCAGCTCGGGCGCGCGTCAAGCGAAGGAACGTACGCGAATGGTTCGATGCCCGCGCGCGGATCTTCGTGAATCACGACGTCATCGAGAGTGAACCCCGGCGCGCCGAACAAATCCAGATGCACCGCGCCAACCTCGACCTTCCGGCCCAAGCCGCGTTCCAGCGCGCGTTCCACGGGAGGCCGTAGAAAATCGAGAGGAAGATATAAAGCCGCGGCGGCGACAACCGCTAGTGGCACGGCGATCTTTAGCGTCGTTTTGACGATTCTGCCGCTCATCCCGCCGCCTCCAGCAACTTGCGGTAAGCCTCCGGGTCGTCGATATCGGCCAAAATTCCCGAATCCTCAACGTCAATGTACTGCGTGCGGCTCACGTAACGATGCACCACGTCGCGCGCCTGGCCGTCCTGGGGCAGCGCGAGCAACTCATCGGCGATCCGCCGCGCCGCGAAGACGGGATGCCCGCGCTTGGCTCCTTGACGAGGGATCACGAACAAAGTTTCGGGATCGCGAGCATCGAACGCGGCGGCCAGCCGCGCCACCGTGTCTTCCTGCACCGCCGGGCAGTCCATCGGAATGAAAGCGGCCCCCTGCGCTTCGCGGGGCAGCGCGGCGAGACCGGTTTGAAGCGAACTCAGTTGCCCTCGCTCCGGCGCCGGATTGATCACAAACTTCGCTGTTCGCCGCGCGCACGCACGGATTCGCGAGGCGTGATATCCCAGAACCACGATCACTGGATCGGTGGCGAGGCCCATCACCCGAATCAAACGGTCCAGAAATGTTTCGCCGCGATAATCGAGCAGAGCCTTGGGCGTTCCCATGCGGCTGGATGCGCCGGCCGCGAGGATAATACTCGGGATCACTTCAAGAGCGCGCGCAGCCGCTCGCTCGCGAAGATCGATTTCGATAGCGACCGCCAGTCGGCTTCCGGCGCGCGCCGCACCGCGATCATCTCGGCGACCACGGAAACCGCGATCTCCTCGGGGCTCTCCGCGCCGATTTCGAGTCCCATGGGGGCGTAAACGCGCTCGAAGGCGTCGCGCGAAAATCCCTCTTTTTCGAGCTCATGCACCACTGAAATCGTCTTGCGCTTGCTGCCGATCATGGCCACATAGCGGGCCTGCGTGGTAATCGCCCAGCGCAGGACGCGCATGTCGTCGCGGTGGCCGCGCGTCACGATGATCACATAACTCGATGAAGTGATCGCCAGCTTCGGAAAGACTTCTTCGTACTCTTCGGCGTAGGTAGCTTCGGCCTCGGGGAACCGATCCGGGTTGGCGAACGCCTCTCGATTATCGACGATCACGGTGGCGAATCCCGCCATGGCCGCCACTTTGGAGAGGCTTTTGGAAACGTGCCCGCCGCCGAAGATGAACGCGTGAGGCTGCGGCACCACCGGCTCCACGAAAATGTTCACCTGTCCTCCGCAGATCAGACCTTCGTCGTAGGCTGCCTCCTGGCCCAGGCTGAAGGACAGGTTTTTAGGCTTTT
This sequence comes from Bryobacteraceae bacterium, assembly GCA_030037375.1. Taxonomy (GTDB): domain Bacteria; phylum Acidobacteriota; class Terriglobia; order Bryobacterales; family Bryobacteraceae; genus Palsa-187. Next base: position 9,958 of record JASHRP010000657.1, read on the forward strand.
CCGAGTCGATCACCTCGCGCGCCGCGTTCCACACCTCGGCCTCGACGCATCCTCCGCCGACGGTGCCCATCATCGACCCGTCTTCCCGCACCAGCAGCTTGGCGCTCTCAAAGCTCGGGATCGAGCCGCGCTTTT
>JASHRP010000658.1 GCA_030037375.1 Bryobacteraceae bacterium
ACGAGAAAGGCCTACAGCCAGTGAAGGTTCGGACAGAACTTCCAGGGCTCAAGATCGACGCTCAAACGCACATTCTGGTGCGCTAAGAGATCCTCAAAAAAGGGAGAAGGGGAACGGTTGAGCCGTTCCCCTTCGCCGCGTCGATCCAAGTTGATTCTGGAATCGTGACTTCTTGGTCCCCTTCAAGTCGGGGTGCCTTTCATTCTATCGCAACCGGTCCTTGATACAGTAGACAAAATGCGTAAATTGGCCTTGGTTCCGCCGGCGCTCGCGGCCGTGCAGCTCGCCGCGCAAGCGCAGATGCTCACTCCGGCATGGGTAGAAGTGGGTGACGGCGGCCGCGCCATCGCACGGGTCGTCGTAACTCAAGGGAGCGGCTGCCCCAGCATAACCGCGGACGGCGCCACGGTCATGATGACGCCTCGCCTGCCTGCGCCGCAGGGATTTCAACCGGTCTGCGAAGCGGTGATTCCGCCGGGAACGAGATCGGCTCGCGTCGGCGGACAAGCCCTCGCCTTGCCTCACAACGATCCGTCCCGAATCGCCGTGATCGGCGATACCGGCTGCCGGATCAAGGGCAAGGAAGTTCAGAATTGCAATACCGATTGGCCCTTCGAGCAAGTGGCCAAAGCCGCCGCCGCCGCCCAGCCGGAACTCGTAATTCACGTCGGCGATTACTTGTATCGCGAAGATGCGTGTCCGGCCGAGGAGTCGAAGAAATGCGCGGGCAGCCCGCATGGCGATAACTGGGAGTCCTGGAACGCGGATTTTTTCAAGCCAGCCGCGAAGTTGCTGGCCTCGGTCCCATGGGCGCTTTCGCGCGGCAATCATGAGGACTGCACCAGAGCTTGGCGCGGCTGGTTTTACTATCTCGATTCGGGCGGCTGGTCAGGAGCAGTGTGCAATTCGATGCCTGCTCCGGTAACCGTCAAGCTTGGAAGCTTTCAACTGGTTCTTTTCGATTCGTCAGCGGTCAAGGCGGCTGCCGATCCCGCACAGGTGAAGGCTTACGCTGCCGAGCTCAAGATGTTAGACGTCAGCAACGCCTGGCTCGTCGATCACCACCCGTTTTGGGCGGTCAAGCCTGGAAAGGACGGCGCGAAGCCGAGTTCAGAAACGGACGCGCTCCAGCAAGCCTGGGATCAGGTGTCCCCCAAAGGGATCAATATGGTGCTCTCTGGCCATACCCACCTCTTCGAGTTGCTGAGCTATGGAGCGCAAAGGCCGCTACAGATCGTCGCCGGCGACGCGGGAACCAGCCTCGATAAGGGCGTTCCCCATCAGATCAACGGCGCCGACATTTACGGAGTCATGGTGGAACAGAGCGAGGATGAGGACGAGTTCGGATACACCCTGCTAAACAGGTCCGCCAGCGGTTGGGCGCTCAGCTTGAGAGATCCCAAGACGAAGGAGCTGCTTAGCTGCTCCATTGAGGGCGGCAAAGCGAAGTGTAAGTAAGGCGCGGGCGCGGCGACTATCGCAGCCCTGTCCGATGCGAAACCCGCGTTCCGGGGCCGAGCTTCAGCACATCGCCGGCTGGTGTATCGATCCTCCAGGCGTCGCCGTCCTTCGACATCAGCGGAAAGCATTTGAGGGCCAAATTGCCCTCGAAGTAGAAGCTAGTGTCACCTGCAGGGGTCTGAACATCGATCTGGAGCAGCTTCTTGCCGACGAGTTCAGAGAGCCAGTCGACGATTGCGTCGGGAGGATCGTCGTCGCCCCCGAGAATTGTATTGTCTTCCAGTTCGAGGCGGATTGCGGAGAAGCCAGCGTCGATCCACAGCGAGCCCGCGTGACGGGTCTTGACCCGGTAGGTGGGTTCGGCTAGCACTCGGAATTCCATCTCAATCTCATCGAGGGACTTCGAGGTGTAGTCCTTTTGGAACTCGGATGTGATCGTCACCCTGACCTGGGAAACAGTCGTCTCCCAGATGACTTTGGACAAGTCGATCAGACGTTGTGAATCGCTCTGGTTCACGCCGCTCCGGGAGTGACCCATTCATCGCCGTAACTCAAGCGGCAGAGCGGGGATCCGATGTACGGGTACGGAAAACCCGAAGAACAATGCCGTCACTGAAGGTGAAGAGCGCGTCGCCAGCTTGAGTGATCTCGCCCGATTCGAGCACGCGGCCATTGAGACAGTCGAGTGCGCGTTCGACCAGCTCACGATCGTCTTCAGCGCCTGCCAGAACGGAATCTCCCTGATCGATGCGCCAGCGGGCGGTTTCCTACATCAGGCTCCACTCGCGGCTGTCGCCATCCCCGCTGGCGAAATCAAGAAAGAGCGTGGCCGCGTATCCGAGTTTGCATTCGCGCAACTTCAGTCCGACAATGCGGTGAAGCGTTTCCCGGACCGAAGGCAGCCTTACTGCTTCTTCCACTCCGCGCCGACCAGGTGCGAGTCCGACCTCTCGTTTTCGTTGCAGATGAACTCGATCAGCTCCGCGTTGGGCATCAACCGCTGATTCACGCGTACCGTGAACGGCTTGGTGTACACCTTGGGATCGTCGATTGTGACTTCGATGGTCAGGCTGCCGAAGTTGGGCCGGCTGAAGCGCTCGATCATCTTCCCGGTGTTGGTCATCGGACTGCCGTTGATGTCCAGCCAGACATCGTCGCGGAATCCCGTGGTCTCGACCACCAGCGTATCGCCCTCCCAATGCCCAATCGAGTAGCCGTACCACCAGGGCTCCGGATCGTTGCCAGGCAAAGTTCGCCCGTCGGTGAAGATCTGCCGGACGCC
>JASHRP010000659.1 GCA_030037375.1 Bryobacteraceae bacterium
TCGGGGAACTGGGCGACGGCGTCACATGGTATTGCGTAACGTTGATGCCCTGAGCTCTGAGTTCGCCCGCGCTCGAAAGCAGGCAGACGAGGGCCGCGGCCATTGAGCCTATCGAGATACCTCGACCCATGGAGACGCTCATTTTCCGCCTCCCGACAGCCGCCACATATCCGGGCTTTGCGCGGCCGGCGCCCACACACCCGAACTCGCGTTGTCAGAAGAGGTGACCAAGAACGCGACACGACCCGCCAAGCTCGCCAATTTGGCGGGAGCGAAGGGAGAGGCGGTTGCAGTCGTCGCGCCGGAACTCAAGTCGACGCTGAGCAAGCTTCCACTTGCGTCCGCGATCCAAACGCGAGTCTGATCGGCTGAGATCTCGAGATCTGAAGGCGTCGAGAGCCCTTGCGCCGCTCCGGCCAGCAGCCGTGCGCTGGATTGTTGGGCGACGCCGGTCAATAGTGAAACCTGCTGCCAGGCGCTGTCCGCGACTGCGGCATCCTGGTTATCGGCAAGAAACCGCATCGCTATGGGCGCGCCCAACTGAAGCACTTGCCGGGGGGGTTGGCCAGCCGCGAAGGACCACACCGCGCCGCTCGATCCGTTTGAAACGCCCACCAGTGTGGTTTGCGCATCATCGCTAACGGCGAGACTGGTGACGGGTACGCCGTTGAGCGGGGTGAGGTCGAGACTTTGCGCAACTTGCCCGGATGGCAGTCCGGTAATCACTTGCGCTTGTTGAACCGAGGCCGAATACAGGAGTGCGACGCGTCCCGAAGGACTGAATGCAATCGAGTCCGCATGCCCAAACGCGCCGGGAAGAGGCTCTTCACTTCGAGCCTCCGTGGCGCCGAGGTGCAAGATCGCCAGCTCCGACGATCCGCTCCGTTCCACAATCGCAAACCGTTGCCCCGGCGCTGGAGTGACGCGAGTGACGTCGCCGGGGAGCGCGATCTCCGCTCCGACCACGATCGCTCCAGGCGAACCGACAATCGGGCGTACGCTCAGTGGCGAATCCGAACTCAGGAACCCGAGCAAAGGAATCTCCGGCCCGTGAGCCGGCGGCAAGCTTTGAGCAATGAGCGTGCCGCTGGCGGCGATTGCAAGATACAAGCGTGAAACTCTAGACACGAGAAGCGCCCTTTCTACTTGTCTTGGAGTACTTAGAAATGCGGCATGCCGACTGAGATCGTGGCGGATTTTCCGCCGCTACCGCCGATCACCCCGGTTGCGGCAAGACTTCCAACCGTTGCCCCCGCCACCACCGCCCCCGCGATCACGGCAATCGCGATCAACCCGGAGGTAGCCGGTACGGCTGCCGCGCCCGCAGCGGCTCCGGCGACAGCGGCGGGCGCCACCGTGGCGGCCCCAGCTGCGCCGACGGCTCCCGCCACGTTGGTTTGATGCATGGTGATGGTCGCCGTGCGGCCCTGGTAAGAAGCTTTGATGTGGATTTCGAATCGGCCAGGATTATGGTTGAGCTGGAGGGGATTTACATGGACGCGGCCGGTCGAGTCCGTTGAGGCTCGAAAGACCGTTCGATTGAAGAGGCTGTGCCGCGCAAGGGAAAACGAGACCAGCGCTCCGGCTACAGGCTTGTGATTCTCGTCCTGGACTTCGACCACAGGCTCTCGCGCGGTCCCGAGCTTTAAGTCGTTAATCGCGTCTTCGCCGTCGACTATCTCGAGCGAGAGCAAACGAGACGGCGCTGCCGGAGTTTGCGCGGCAGGTAGTTGCGCGGGAAGCGACAAAAGGCAGGCCATCGCCGCAGCGATGGAACCGCGAACTGTGGTACGCCCCCTACAGTGTGTAGATTGAGACACTCGAACCCTCCTAATGCCGGTAGTTCAGACTTGCTACTGCGGCGATCGAGCGGTGATCTTCGCACCAGCTCTGCTTTTTTAGAACTTCAGCCGCCAGAACCACACTCAATCCTGACCGGCCTTCCCAGGTCTCTTTTCTTTATCGGGCCTAGATCTTAGTCTATGCTACTGCTAGTACCGAGGCCCTGTAAAGTTCCATTCTTGAGCCATATTCGACGCCGGCGACGCGGAATTGAAGTGAGCTAATCTCTTTGGCTCGTAGAGACGAATTAAAGGGGGTTGGCATAAGGACGCGGACGCCTTGAAGGGAGGGGGGACGCGAGGCGAGAGTTATAGTAGCTAGAAGGAGTACTAGAAAGCCTATGAAAGATCATCGCAACCAGATTTGTTCGGTCCTGATGGGGGCGGGTTTCGTGTTTGCCACTGCGATATCTTTCGGCCAGAACGCAAGCCAACAGCCGGCCGGTCTCACCGCTCGGGAGATTTTCTACGCCTCCGTTCCCGCGTCGAACGAGGCGAAGCCGACGCCAGCGAAGTCGCCCGCCGCGAAATCGACTTCCAAGCCTCCAGCTCAGAAAACCGAGGCGTCGGCCAAGAGTGCTTCGGCCGCAACGGCTCCCAGCCAAACCGCTAATTCCAACCTGACCGCCACAAGCTCGGCCGCTAGTTCCACTGTGGTGCCGGTGACACTCGCCAGCTTAACGCGTAAGCCGTTAGGCGTTCGATTGAGTGTCTCGAAAAATGGTCAGGATACCGAACTGCCTCCGGACACGACCTTCCATCCTGGCGATCGCGTTCGATTCAACATTCAGGTTTCGGACGCAGGATATCTGTACATCGTGAATCGCGGTTCCAGCGGGACGTGGACGCCGTTATATCCTCTGCCCGGACAGCCGGAGGCGAGTAACGCGGTGGCGCCGGGGCAGACCTATTACATCCCCTCCCGCGATCGAAATTTTATCGTGAGCGATCCGCCGGGCGAAGAGAAGCTGTTCATTGTCTTGTCGCGTACGCCGGGTCTCGATCCGCAAACACTGGCACTGGAGATGAGCCAGAGGGAGTCCGGGAAAGCGGCGTCCGTTCCCAAGGAGCCGGCCCGATCCGCCAAGCAACCGACCATCGTTTCTCAAAATATTGCGCCGATGAGCGACCAAACCGTGGACCAGATGCGCAAGTTCTACGCCCGCGATCTGATCATTGAAACTGTCGACGATCAAACGGCCGGGCCGGTGAAAGAGAACGCGGTTTACGCCGTGAATCCCGGCAACGGAGACGATGCCCGCGTAGTTTTGGACGCTCAGATCAAGCATCAATAAGGAGCATGATGCGCGCTTTCGCAATCGCCGGGGTGTTTTGGTTCGGGGCGTTTTGCTTTCTGACGATTGGCGCCGCCCAACCGCTGACCGGGTCGCAAAGAGGCGCGGCGCAAAAGATCGATATCACCGTGGAGCGCAACGATGGCCATGCTTGGACCGCCGTACCTCCGGGATTCGTCTTCAAGAAGGGCGACCATCTGCGTTTCGAGTTCAAGGCCAATTTCGATGGCTACTTGTACGTGATGAACTACGGAACCAGCGGCCAGTACACGAGCCTGTTCCCGCGCGAGGAAACGGGAACCGAGAACCGGATCAAGAACGGCAGCAGCTACTCGGTACCGGCCACCGGCGCATCCTTCCGCATCGATGGACCTCCGGGATTTGATGCTGTCTATTGGGTGATCAGCCCGCTCCCGCTGGGGAACGCGGAATCCCCTTCCCGGCCGTACGTTCCTCTTCCGCCGCCTCCGCCGGGCGGGGTCGCGCCGCAGAACATGAAGCCGCGCTGCGACGATACGATGCTGCATGCGCGCGGGTTGTGCATCGATTCCTCGGCGGGGCCGAAGACGATCGCGCCAGATGAGAAGTTGCCGGAGAATCTTTCCGGATTTTCGCGAGCGCAGTCGCGCGATATCGTGATCCTAAATCAACAGCAGGGGACTTCGATTGCCTCGCCCACACCGATCGACGGTCCCGTGTTATACAAATTTTTGGTGGCGCACGAATGAGAAGTGTCCTCGCGCTGGTTCTTCTTTCCCCGTTCTGCGCGCTCGCCCAGGAACCGCAGCCCGCGCCGACGAAGGAACGCGATTTGAAGCTGGAGGACAAGGCTCCAGCCGTACCGGCGCCGGTGGCGATTCCGCGAAGCTACGCGGTGGTGATCGGCGTCGCCAAATACGCCGATCCAAAGGTCCCGGCGCTGGAGT
>JASHRP010000074.1 GCA_030037375.1 Bryobacteraceae bacterium
CCGATCCTCATTGTCCGCCCCTTGCGAAACCAGTAAGGAGAGCTGCGGGCGCTGTTCTTAGGTGACAGGCGCGAAAGCGCCTGCTGTCGTTACGAGACCTCCGGCCGGCCAAACTGGGTCCCTTCACGTTTTGGCCTCGGCGCGGTTTTGATATCTGCACGGGTGTCCGTGCAGATATCAAAACCAAAATTTCAACTTCAGAACGGGGCTAGTAGCACCAAGGCGCCACCCCGTTCAAGTCCTCTGAGGTCAAACCCGCAAGCCGGCATCACCTGCTCCGCCCTGCTCGATCCCTTTCCAAAATGCTCGAAGTTGCTTTTGAAATCGGAAAGCTTCCCGTTGCCGCACCTCTTCCCGATCCAGGCCGAGGAGGTCTTCGTCGGGCATGTGTTGGGCATGGAAGAAAGCTTGTATGACTTCGAATTCTTCATCACTCGCGATGCTCCCGAGGTCCACGCCGAGTAGAAACGCGTTGGCGTATTCGACATCTTCCAACTCGGCCGCGAAGACTTCATCGCTAAATATGCGGTCGCTCGCAGCGTCGTAGCGACGAAATAGCTCCGCGACGTCAAGCAGATCTTTATTTCGCACATTTTGATCATCCATGAACGCGACTATCTTAAGAAGCGCGATGACCGGCGGAGGCGCAACGCGATACTGAACGCCATTTTCAAAGGAAATTGGCAGCGCCCGGACAAAGATGTGCTCGAATCCGACCAGACTCATTTCGAACCCGCTCTCGGGCCAACGGATCCGCCCCGCTTGGCGAAGCGCCGGCCCAGCAGTTAGCAAATCAATGATCGACCCACGCGGTCCGTGCCATCGATGCTCTCTGCGCGCCTCCTGGGTCCAGCCAACACTCCTAAGCCGGTCGGCAAACGCATTGAAGTCTTCCAGATCCAGTGCTACGACGAGATCGATATCCCGGGTGAACCGACCGATGTCAACGAAACAAAGGAGCGCGGCCGCTCCGATGATCGCAACATCAGCAGAGAAGGTTTCGGCAACTTGATGCAGTTGGGCGAGATCCGCCAATTGGGTCTGTGTGAGCACTCTGGCCTACAGAGACAATTGTGGCTGAAATTCTGCTGCGGCTTCGTGCGCGCGCGGATCGTTGCTGTTCAAGAGTTCAGCGTAGATCAGCCACGGTGGCGCGAGCATATGATGATCGCGCTTCTCCCAAAACACGACTTCTCCAAACGCTCGCAACAGCGTGACCGGACCCTCACTGTCTGGGAGCAGCCGCAGGTCCTGGGCTGTGGTTCGAGAGGATGGCTCGACGTACATCGGCACCTCCGGTCCTCGGTAGAAGTGTTGCAGGAGATCCACAGCGGGCCCACCGGTGAGCGCGTACCTGAGTCCTGCTGGCACGCTGGTGCGAAGACGGGTCAGGAACGCCTCCGCCGTTTTCTCGGCGAAGCGAAATCTGCCGACCAAGAGTTTCGGGCGAAGTACTTGAGCGTAACCGGAAGATAGGCGTTCCGTCAGTAAGTTCTTAGGTCCAAGCTGATACTCCTTTCCTTTCCGGGCGAGGAGTCCCTCCGCAACCAATTGTGGTCGCGCTTGTGCGGCTTTGCTCTTACTGATACCGGCTGCCGATTCTAATCGGCGTACCGGCCAGTTCACGGACTCGGGATGCGTCACGAACTGGAACAACAACTGGAGTTGCGCCGCACTCACCGGGCGCCGGTCTGATGCGGATTCTAATACTGGTTTGCCGACGACGGTCCAATTGTAGCGATCTCCCAGCGCGAGATGGACGTTTCCCACGTCGTCTGCAAAATTCACCTGCGCTTCGATAAGACGATCCGCGACCGGCCGAGGGACATGGCGCGCAAGCAGGATAACCCCGTGTGGCTTACCGGTCTCCACCTGCTTGATCCAAGCCAAAAGCTGATTCACCGCGGAACGAGTCAGGAAGGATCGCTTTGCCACCACGAGAAGGTGAAAACGCCCCGCCGGGGCTTGGATGTCGAGTTTCCCGTCATAGCCGCCGTCTCGCCCCCCAGGTCCGGGCGCATATCGCAGGTCGCGTACGAACGGAATACGCCGGAGAGCGTGCAGAGATTCTGGTTCGCGATTGAGTCCACGGGGCATCTGTCCACGATAATAGCATGTCCACTACTAGTGGACACCGTGCGTTACTGGACACAATCAATGGAGCTGTCGCCATCTGCCTCGCAAAGCACCCGGCAGCGAATCGGCGTAACTACAGGTACAGCGACGTTCGCTTCTGCTCCACGAGCTTGATGAAGTTGCGTTTGATCTTGTATTTGGCTCGCAGCGCCTCCAGTTGGCACACGAATTCCGCGCTGCGGTCTAGGCGCTTCATGATGGCGGCCCCTTTTGCGAGCAGCTTCACTGGCTCTTCATACCTTCCGTTGGTCGTGGCAGCGACACCGGCCTCTGCATATTCCATATAGATGGGCGCGGCATCCTCGGGATGCTCCTTCTCGCGTTTGGCCGCCAGCCGGAGCCACAAGGCTGCCGAACACCCTCCAGCCGTTGCTTCCCGCCA
>JASHRP010000660.1 GCA_030037375.1 Bryobacteraceae bacterium
AGGAAGCGATACGCTCCCTCCGCGCCCGCGTCAGTCCAGTCCATGTCCTTCTCTGGCGGCGCGGCGAACAATTCGAATAAGCGTCCGGTATCCGCGCCGAAGCGTTCGATCATCTCCTCGGCACTGACCACGTTGCCCTTGTTCTTCGACATCTTCGCGCCGTCTTTGATCACCATGCCTTGGGTGAACAGGCGCGCGGCGGGTTCATCGTTGGTAATCAGCCCGAGATCGCGCATCACCTTGGTGAAGAAGCGCGAGTAAATCAGATGCAGGATCGCATGCTCCACGCCGCCGATGTACTGATCGATCGGGAACCAATAAGCGATTTTCTTCGAATCGAACGGGGCGTCGGAATTATGAGGATCGCAGTACCGATAAAAATACCAAGAGGAATCGACGAACGTGTCCATCGTGTCGCTCTCGCGCCGCGCGTCGCCGCCGCACTTGGGACACTTCACATTCATGAACGTTTCGACTTGCAACAAAGGCGATTGGCCGGTGCCTGTAAGCTTCACGTCGGTTGGAAGAATCACCGGTAAATCGGATTCTGGCACCGGCACCACACCGTCTTTCTTACAATGCACCACCGGAATCGGCGTGCCCCAATACCGCTGCCGCGAAATTCCCCAATCTTTGATGCGATAGGTGATCGCCGCTTTACCGAAGCTTTTGGCTTCCGCGGCCTGATTCATCTTGCTCCGAGCTTCTGCGCTCGGCAAGCCGCTGAACTCTCCCGAGCGCTCAACGATTCCATCCTCGGTAAATGCCGCCTTCGGATCCTCATCCAATGCGCCAGCTACCGGACGAATCACCGGCCGAATCGCAATCCCGAACGTCTTGCAAAAATCGAAGTCGCGCTCATCGTGCGCGGGGACGGCCATGATCGCGCCGGTTCCGTAGTCCATCAGCACGAAATTTCCGATCCAGATGGGAACCTTCTCATTGCTGTAAGGATTGATCGCGTGGTGGCCGGTGAAGTACCCGTCCTTTTCGATATCGCCCGGACCCTTCTGTGCCCTTGAATCCACCATCGCTTTCGCCCGCGCGCGGCCAGCGTCATCCAAAAGCTTCTGTGCGATGGGATGCTCCGGGGCGAGAATCACGCAGGTCGCGCCGAAGATGGTGTCGACGCGTGTAGTGAACACACGGATTTTCTCGGCCGAGCCTTCCAGGCCGAAATCGATCTCCGAACCCTCCGACCGCCCGATCCAATTCCGCTGCATCGAGAGCACCCGGTCCGGCCAGTGCCCTTCAAGCTTCTCCGTAATATCGCGCAACAACTCGTCCGCGTACGCGGTGATCTTCCAGAACCATTGCTCCAGAGCACGCTGCTCGACCGGCGTCGTTTCATGCCGCCAGCAACAGCCGTCGACCACCTGCTCATTCGCGAGCACGGTCCCGCATTGCGGGCACCAGTTCACCAGCGCCTTCTTGCGATAGGCCAGCCCGCGCTCCAGCATCTTCAGGAAAAACCACTGATTCCAGCGGTAATATTCGGGCTCGCAGGTGGTGACTTCGCGACCCCAGTCATAACTGAAGGCCATGCGCAGATGCTGGCGCTTCATCTCCGCGATGTTCGAAAGAGTCCATTCGTGCGGATGGCGGCCGCGCTGAATCGCCGCGTTTTCGGCGGGTAATCCGAACGCGTCCCAGCCCATCGGATGAAGGACGTTATACCCCTGCATCCACTTATAGCGAGCCAGCGCGTCGCCGATGGCGTAGTTGCGAATGTGCCCGATGTGGAGCGCGCCGCTCGGATACGGCAGCATCTCCAGCACGTAATATTTCGGGCGCTTGGAATCTGGATCCGCCTTGTACAGGTTCGGATCGTTCTTCCAGCGCTCAAACCACTTCAACTCGATTTCTTTGTGGTCGTAGGCGCGCTCGGGCATAAACTTTTAAGGGTATCGAGATTCCTGCGGTCGTCGCCGGGCTTATCCACCGGTGTTTCGAGAATAAAGGCTTTGTTGCGGAGACCCGGATGGGCGAGAATGCGGCGAAACCCGTCAAGACCAATATACCCCTCGCCGATGTTCTCGTGCCGGTCCATATGCGAGCCCAGCGGCGCCTTCGAGTCGTTGGCGTGAATCACCGGGATATTGGCGAGCCCCAGCAGCCTGTCTGCCTCCTCAACCGTCTTCTGCAATCCGGCCTCTGTCGAAACATCGTAGCCGGACGTCAGCAGGTGGCAGGTATCGAGGCAGAAGGCGATGGGAAGCGCTGTCATCTTCGAGCCGTACTCGCGCATGACGTGCAGCTCTTCGAACTTGCTGCCGAGTTGTGCGCCCGCGCCTGCGGTACATTCGATCAGCAGCTTCAGTTTGCCGTAGTTCAATCCATTCGCCGCCGTCGCCGCTCCTTCAAGAAAGTGCAAAATTCCCTGCTCCAACGTCTGACCTTTGTAGTTTCCGGGGTGCGCGACTAGATAATCCGCGCCGATGGCGATGGCCCTTTCCAACTCGCCGCGAAATGCCTGGATGGATAAAGCCCGAATGTTCTCGTGCGTAGAAGCGAGATTGATCAGGTAATTGTCATGAATCACCAGCGGAGCGAGATCGTGCTTGTCGCGCTCTCGTTGAAGCAGTTTAATTGACGCCGAAGAAGGAGCCGAGGCTCTCCATTGCCGCGGGCTGGAGGAGAAGATTTGGAATGTGTTCGCCCCGAGCTCAGCGGCCTTGAGGGCCGAGCGCTCGATAGAACCGGCGATCGAAGTGTGTATGCCCAGGCGCACAATCCTTCATGGTAAGCGCGCCCCGACTCCCCAAGCAGATAGGCTCTAAGCGAACCCCATCCGCAGCAGGATGTTCAGCGTGAACGCGAACAGCCCTGCTCCCAGCAGCACCGTCACGGGCAGCGTGAGCACCCACGCGAGAAGCAAGTTGCGCAGAGTCTCCGTCTGCAGGCCGGACCGGTTCGCGGCCATTGTTCCCGCGACGCCCGAAGAGAGGACGTGCGTCGTGCTCACCGGCAGGCCGAAGCGGTCCGCGGCAAGAATGGTGCCCGCCGCGACGATTTCGGCGGCGGCGCCCTGCGCGTAAGTCAGGTGCTCTTTGCCGATTTTCTCGCCCACCGTCACGACGATTCTCTTCCAGCCGATCATGGTCCCGAGCCCGAGGGCGACCGCGACCGCAACCTTCACCCACAGCGGGATGAACTTGGTCACCTTATCCATGCGCCCCGCCAACGTTACGGCCGACTTTTGCAACGCAGCATCGGTCAGCTTATGATTCTTGTTCAGCTTCTTCATCGCCTCCGACGTCAGGTACAAGTCGCTGCGAAGCAGGCGCCGCTGGTCCGGCGAAAGTTCACTAAGGGACTGTTTACCGGCCACCAAGTCGCTGATCTCGCGGCACTTGGTCCCGATCGCCGCGTAGGTTCGCGGGGTGTCCTGCCCGGTGGTCTTGAGATAGGAGGACAATTCGTCCGCAGCGACCTGCAAACCCGCCATTGCGACGCCCGGCGCCATCTGATCCATCTGCCCTGAGATCGTCTCGGTTGTATCCGCCAGGTCGCGGATCGAAGCCTGCGGAGTGCCGAGGTCCACCGCGAAGCTGGTCGGTAGAATGCCGATCAGGATCAGCATGATCAAGCCCATGCCCTTTTGACCGTCGTTCGATCCGTGGCCATAGCTGACGCCCGTGCAGGTTAAAACCAGCAGGCCCCGAATCCATAACGGCGGCGTTTTTTCTTTATCCGGCGCTTTGTATAGATCGTGACTGCGGATTAAGAACTTTGCCAACAGCAGGAGAATCGCTGCGCATCCGAAGCCAACGATCGGCGAAACCAGTAGCGACATTCCCACTTCGCTAGCCTTCGCCCAATTCACGCCCTCGCCAAAAACGTGGCCAGGCGAAAGCAGCGAGTTCGCCAAGCCGACGCCCATGATCGACCCTATTAGCGCATGCGAGCTCGAAGCCGGCAGTCCGAAATACCACGTGCCCAAGTTCCAGATGATCGCCGAAATCAATAGCGCGAACACCATCGCGAACCCCGCGCTGGAGCCCACGTTCAGAACTAGCTCCACCGGCAACAGCGCCAATACGCCGAATGCCACGGCGCCCGCCGATTGCAATACGCCGATCAAATTCCAACAGCCCGACCACACCACCGCCACCATCGGCTTGAGCGAATGGGTGTAAATAACGGTTGCCACGGCGTTTGCCGTGTCGTGAAAGCCGTTGACAAACTCGAAGCTTAGAGCCAAGCCAAGCGCCAGCAGAAGGAAGAAAGCGCTGCTCGCCGAGACTGCTTCGCCAAAGAGTTGCATTCGTCTTCCTCCTGAATTGGCCTACGCTGCTTTTGGGGCTGGGGAAAAGATTAGCGAATGAAGGTTTCAGGACGTTTACAATTGCGTGAATTGTCGCTCGGGTTGCCGAAGGGCGAACGGCGCTTTAGCGCAGCAGATCTTCGAGTTGCACGCGAGCATCGGTCTTGCTGTCGCGGTACTTCACAATCACCGGAGTGTACAGGGAAATGCCCCAATCCTTGCCCGGTCCGTGGGAAATCGCGCGCGACCCAGCCACAACTACGGCCCCCTCCGGGATCACCAGAGGCTCGTCGTCAGTAGCCCTGTGCACTTCGCCCCGGACGATGTCGTAGACCGGAGTCGAGCGCGTCAGGATCGTCCCGCTTCCCAGGACCACCCGGCGTTTGACCACAGTCCCTTCGTAGACGCCGCAATTCCCGCCGATCACGGCTTCATCCTCGATGATCACCGGCAGCAGGCCCACCGGCTCCAGCACTCCGCCGATCTGCGCCGCTGCCGATATATGGCAGTTGTTCCCGACCTGCGCGCAGCTCCCGACCAACGCGTGCGAATCCACCACTGTTCCATCGCCGATCCACGTGCCCGTGTTGATGTACATCGGCGGCATGCAGATCACGCTTTTGCCGATGAAGCACCCATCGCGAATACTTGAACCCCCCGGCACCAGGCGAACCCCATCCGATGGGCCAAGCCGCTTTACCGGCCAGGTGGCTTTGTCTAACATCGGAAGCCGCGCCGGATCGGGGGACATGTTCACGACTTGGCCCATACGAAAGCCACAGAGAATCCCCTTCTTTACCCAGGTGTTCACGCGCCAGCCGCTGCGCGTGGACGCGTCCGGCTCGGCTGATCGCACCGTGCCTTTATTCAGCGCGTATTTGAATCGCGCGAAAAGTTCGAAATCTTGGTCTGTATAATTGCCGGGCTTCTTGTCGAATAGCTGCTCGATCTCAGTCTGCATGCGTGCTCCGGCTCGCGGAGACGGCCGCCGCGAGCAAGCCGCAAGATTCGAGCACGCCCTCGATCTTTTTGCGATTGGCATCTGACGGCGGCGTCATCGGCAAGCGCCACGTCGGTTCCAGCAGCCCCATCATTGCCATCGCGGCTTTCACGGGAATCGGATTCGATTCGACGAAGTTCACTTCCATCAAGGGCAGCCAGTGCCGTTGCAGCGCCCGCGCAGTGGCGAAATCGCCGGCCATCGCCGCTTGCGTCAGCTTGGTCATTTCCGCGGGAATCTCATTGGAGACCACCGAAATCACTCCGCGCCCGCCAAGCGCGATCAGCGGAATGCTAATCGAATCGTCGCCGCTCAGAATGTTGATACGCTCCGGAAGCTGATACGCCATCTGCGCCATCTGTCCGATGTTGCCCGAAGCTTCCTTGATCGCGACGATATTCTCGAGCTCCGCCAGCCGCTTCATCGTCGCCGGCTCCACGTTGCACCCGGTTCGCCCCTGCACGCTGTACACGATGATCGGCAGCGTAACCGCGTTCGCGATCGCCTTGTAGTGCTGATACAAGCCTTCTTGCGTCGGTTTGTTGTAGTACGGCGTCACCGAAAGCAGGCCGTCCACGCCCATGCGCTGCAACTCGCGCGCGAGCTCGATCACTTCGCCGGTGTTGTATCCGCCCGCCCCGCCCGCGACCGGAACCTCGCCTTTTGCTTCTTCGAGCGTGATCTCGATCACGCGCAGATGCTCCGCGCGCGTAAGCGTCGGACTCTCACCCGTCGTGCCGCAGGGCACCAGAAAATTGATTCCCGCCTCGATCTGCCTGCGGACCAGCTTCCGCAGCGTCTGCTCGTCGAGTGAGCCGTCCTTCCGAAATGGTGTAACCAATGCCGTACCGCAACCCGTGAACATAGCCATTACTCCTTGCCGAATAGAACCTCTTCGAACGCAAACACGCCGCGCTTTCCTGGCAGCCATTGCGCGGCCTTCAGCGCCCCGCGCGCAAACCCTTCGCGAGACCGAGCCGTATGCCTCAGGGTAATCGTATCCGCCGCCGAATCGAACCCGATCTCATGCGTGCCAGGATGCGCGCCGGCGCGGTTCGCGGCGGTGTCGATGGGCCTCGGGTATCCCGCGCTCTTCATCTCCTCCACCAGCTTCAACAGTGTCCCGGAAGGCGCGTCTTTCTTGGTCGCGTGGTGAATCTCCCATGCCCATGCGCCATATTGCCGCTCGCCTGCCGTAAGCCGCGCGGCTTCGCGAACCAAGCGTATGAAAATATTCACGCCGATGGAAAAGTTCGGGCTCCAAACCAATCCGGTGTTATTTTGCTCAACCGCCGCGCGGACGCCGTCCATCTCCGCGAACCAGCCGGTAGTGCCCGTCACCACCGGAATGCCGAGCGCGGCCAGCGCCTCGATATTCGCCGCCGCAGCCGAAGGCAGAGTGAACTCGATCGCCACGTCCGCTCCATCGGCCTTGCGCAGATCGTCATCCACGTCCAGGCGTGAATGAACCGTGAACCCATACTCCGGCGCGAGCGGCTCTATCATCCGCCCCATTTTGCCGTAACCGACGATCGCAAGCTTCGTAGCCCGTCTCCTCTATCCGAAGAATTCCCGGTGGAGCGATTCTACCGCGCGCGCAAGGTCCCGGGCAGCCACGACCATGCTGATGTTCAACTGCGACGCCCCTTGCGAGACCATCCTAGTCTTGATATTGCCCAGAGCCGCGAACGCGCGCGCCGAAACCTCAGGGCAGCCGCGGATGTTTTCGCCCACCAAACACACGATTCCGTGATCCTCCTCGACAGAAACTTCCGCGAACTCTTCGATCTCCGTTCGGATCGCGTCCAGCGCTCGTGTGCTGTCGACGGTGAGGGATACGCTCACTTCCGACGTCGCTAACATGTCTACCGGAGTTTCATGCCGGTCGAAGACCTCGAAGATGCGGCGCAGGAATCCGTGCGCCATCAGCATCCGCGAGCTTACGATGTTCACCAGCGTGATATTGAGTTTGCAGGCGATCGACCGGATCGGCGTCGAAGCGGGCGGCGGATCGGACACGATCAGCGTTCCCTCTACCTCAGGCCTGCGCGAATTTAGAATCCGCACCGGAATGTTTTTTTCGATTGCGGGAAGCACCGTCGCCGGATGCAGCACCTTCGCGCCGAAATACGCCAACTCCGCAGCCTCCGCGAAGGAACACGTTTCCACGCGACGCCCGCCGGGGAAGATCGTCGGATCAGCCGTCAGCATGCCATCGACGTCGGTCCAAATCTGGATTTCTTCCGCGCCAACCCCCGCACCGACGATCGAAGCCGTATAGTCAGATCCGCCCCGGCCGAGAGTGGTGGTGACGCCATCGACACCGGAGGCGATAAACCCGCCCATCACCGGGACGTGTTGCCGGGCAAGCTCCGGGATCGATCCCGCCAGCTTGGCGTTTGTTTCGGCGAATAGCGGCGCGGCCTGCGTGTGCCGCTTATCGGTCACAATCACTTCGCGCGAGTCCACGTGCACGGCATCGACACCGGAATGTTTGAATTGCGCCGTGACAATCAAGCTCGACAGGCGCTCTCCGAACGCGCTGACCGCGTCGATCGCGCGGGGCGTAAGCTCGCCCATGATGGCTAGACCCTTCGTCAAATCCTTGAGCTGATCGAAGTGCGAGTTGACCTCTGCGTCGCAATCGACGGATTCGCGCAAATGGAACTGGCGAAGTTTCTCAAGTCCATCGAGTGCGCCCTTTGAATCTCCCTTTGCGGCGCGCGTAGCGATCTCCAGCAGCTTATTGGTCGTCTTGCCCATCGCGGAGACAACAACAACCGGCCTCTGGGCAATCCTTTCTCGCACAATGCCCGCGACGCGCCTGATCGCCTCCGCGGATTCGACGGACGTTCCGCCGAACTTCATCACGATCATCGGTCGAGATATCCCTTAGCCTTCATGATCTCCGCGTTCAGCACGGCTGCGCCCGCCGCTCCGCGCACGGTGTTATGCCCGAGCGCGACGAACTTCCAATCCAGCACCGGACAGTGCCGCAGCCGTCCCACGAACACGGCCATCCCGTTCTCTCGCTCGACGTCCCTGCGCGGCTGCGGACGATCCTTCTCATGCATGTAGATCACCGGGCAAGGAGGCGCGCTCGGCAGCGCCTTCTCCTGCGGAACGCCGCGGAACGCCCGCCAGGCCGCGAGCAACTCGGCCTCCGAAGGCTTCTTTCCGAACTCGATTGAAACCGTGATCGTATGGCCGTCCACGACCGGAACGCGATTGCAATGCGCGCTCACTTTCGCGGGCAGCAGCTCCACCGCGGAGCCCGAAAAATCCCCCAGGATCTTCTGCGTCTCCTGCTGCATCTTCTCTTCCTCGCCGCCGATGAACGGAATCACGTTGGCGTTGATGTCCATCGAAGGCACGCCCGGATATCCCGCGCCCGAGATCGCCTGCATCGTGGTAACCACGACTCGTTTGATCCCGAACTTTTTCAGCGCTGCAAGGGCCATGACCAGGACGATAGTAGAGCAATTCGGATTCGTCACGATCTGCCCCTTCCAGCCGCGTCCCTTTTGCTGAGCCGCAATCAGCTTCAAATGATCCGCGTTGATCTCCGGCACAAGCAGGGGAACGTCGGCGTCCATCCGGTGGTTGCGCGAATTGGAAACAATGATGTGACCGGCGGCTGCGAACGCCTGCTCGATCTCCGTCGCTACCGATGCGTCCATCGCCGAAAACACCAGCTTCGGCGCGCCCTCCGGCTTCGACTCCGAAACCACGATGTCGCGTACGTAGGCCGGCGTCTCGCCGCCCAGCCGCCACGCCGTGGCCTCGTGATAATGCTTGCCGGCGGACCGGTCGCTTGCTCCCAGCCACGTCAGATCGAACCACGGATGATCTTGCAGGAAGCTTACAAACTCCTGGCCCACCATTCCGGTCGCTCCCAGGATTCCAACTGGAATACGTCCGTTGCTCGCTTCTTTGTTCATTGTCGAATCAATCGCCTCGCTAATTGTTTATAAATCTCGATCGCCTCGGTCAGCTCCGCCTTCGGCACCCGTTCTTCATCGGTGTGCGCGAAGTGGATGCTTCCCGGCCCGATCAGAAAGGGTTGTCCCCACGCGCCTGCGAACGTCGGAATGTCGGTGGTGTAGGAAACCACGGTGGTCTCGAATCCACTCAGCGCTCCAAGGCGGAGCGCGGGTGTGCACAAAACCTCGTGAGCCTCGCCCAATCCCGAAACTGCCTCCGCGATCGCCGCGCGGCACGAATCTCCCGAATCCACCAGCCGGATAAAGATTTCCGCGGTTGCCTGATCCGGAATCACGTTCGGCGCGCGGCCGCCGTGAATCGTCCCGATGTTAAGAGTGCTTGCGCCAAGCAAAGAATCCGTCGGAAGCTTGATCCTTCGCACCCGTTCGAGCACATCCAGCATCTTCTCGATCGCCGATTCGCCTAAATGCGGATAGGCCGAATGCGCCATGCGTCCGCCGGTCGTGATTTCGAAACGCAGTGCCCCCTTCGAGCCCAGCGCCAGCTTGTTCTCGGTCGGCTCTCCGTTGATGATGTAGCGGCTCCCGCGGTTCTGCTTCGACGCCGCGTAAGCGCCCGCGCTATTGCGTTCCTCGCCGACCACGAACAGCAGCGCGATGCCGCGCACGCCCTCGGCCAGAAGCGACTCCACGGCGAAAATCATCGACGCGATGATGCCCTTGGTGTCGCAAGCCCCGCGCCCCCAAATCCACTGGTCATCTTCATGCGATGAAAAGAACGGGGGGACCGTATCCATATGCGTCGAGAGCGTCACAACCGGCTGGCCCCACGTGGCGAGCACGTTGAAGCGCCGCGGCTCCACGTCCATGCACTCCACCTGCCCGTCCGTGCGTCCCGCGAGCGCGGTCAGATGCTCCGCGAGAAACACGCCCATATGCTCTTCATTCGGCGTAACCGAATCGATATCCACCAGCGTACGGGTTAGCTCGAAAACATTCATGGCAATAAACCGGGATTAGGATGGAACGCCGCCCTCGTTTTAGGACGGCCGGGGAGGGCCGAAGCTTCCCGATAGCGCTCCATCCGATCCTTTTCTCAGAATCTCGCGCAAAACGGCGCCAGGCGCCCTTGCGCTTATCCGGATCGAATGACAGTGAGCAGGTATTAGCCAGCTTCACCAACCGGACGCCAGCAAGCCCGACGCCAGCTTCGGCGAGGATGCCCCTTTCACCCGACGCTCCGTGCTTGCCGGAAATGCCCGCCGGGCTACTGATGGCCCCCGCTCCTCTACCAGAACGCTTTCAGGATACCACGCGTCCGAGCGGTGCGAACCTCATAATACCGGCCGCGAGCCCATAATAAAGGTGCGGTTATGGCCGTCCGCTTCGAAATTCATCTGATGAGGGAAAGCGGCTGGGTCCGGCTGGGGCAGAATCTGCGCGCAGCCGCCGTTGGCGCGTATCGCCACGATTGCCTGGGTATCGCCAAGGGCGCGGCGTACTCCGCGCTGCTCTCCTTCTTTCCCGTGCTCACGACCGTCGCGGCGCTCCTGGTGCAGGCTCGCGCGGAGTCCATTTCCCACACCATCGCGGCCTTCCTTTACGAAGTCGTCCCCCCAGGCGCCGAAGATGTTGTTCGGAATCTGTTCCTGGTTCACGGCCAAAGGCCGAAATCGCTCCTGGTCTTCTCGATTCTCCTTTCGGCGTGGGCCGGTTCCGGCGCGACCATCACGTTGATGCAAGGCTTCGACGCCATCTATGAAATCGCTACCAAGCGCGGCGTTCTGCAGGAGCGCGGCCGTGCGATCCTTCTCGTTTTCACCGCCGTCTTGCCGCTATGGGCCGCATCGGGTTTGATCGTCTTCGGACAGCGCGTGGAGCGCGCGGTGTTCTCGGCGCTGGCGTCTCCTAATGACCCCGATCTCATGGGCTGGGTGCTGTTCCTAGGGCAGATGCTTCGCTACGGGATCGCCTTCGGCACCGTAATCATGGTTCACGCCCTGGTTTACTATTTCGGGCCGAACCGCAAGATGAAGTTTCGTCCCGTGCTTCCAGGAGCGACGCTGGCGACGCTCTTCTGGTTGCTCGCGACCATGGGATTCGCCTGGTACGTCCGTCACTTGGTGAACTACAACGTGCTCTACGGGGGCGTGGGCGCCGGCCTCGCGCTGCTGGTGTGGATGTATGTCCTTGCCGTGGTCAGTCTCTACGGCTGCGAGTTCAACGCAGTCCGCGAGCACAACCCGTAAACGCTTCTGATAAGCATTCCCGGCGCTGATGTATACTCCCGCGCAGGAGGTCCCGCGTGTCGTTCCACTTCATCGTGCGCTTTGAGCCGAAACCTGGCCGCGAAGCCGAATTTCGCGAGGCTCTGTTCCGCGTCACGGAACCCGCTCGCGCCGAGCCAGGCTGCATCGCGAGCAACGTCTTCGAATCCCTCCGCGAGCCTTGCGTATTCGCGATTCACTCCGAGTGGACCGATGAAGCCGCGTTCAATCTTCACTCCCAACTGCCGCACACGCTCCGGTTCCTGGAAGAAGCGAAGGAGCTGCTCACGCACCCGGTCCAGGGCCTCCGCACGCGCCCGATCGGCGGAGGCCCCGGCGCCGCAAGTCAATTGGGGAGCCGCTAGAGTGTCCGGCTCAATCTGGAAACAACCGCTCGAATCGCTCTACGACGGGCTCGCCGCTCCTAAATCCGCGCCCGCGGCAGTGACCGCATCTGCTGTCAGCGCCCGCTTCGGGCTCGCGCTGCTGATCAAGGTGCTCGAAGTGACGATTCGCCGTAAGGCATTTTCGGGCGATCCCGCGCAGTTTAACGCGATGATCGAAACCGCGCGAGCGGAATCAGCCAAGCTTGCTCAAGCCGCCGACGACGATACCAATGCCGGCCCCGAACGCCGGCAATCGGAGATCCCGACCCTCGCCGCTCGAGCGGCCGAAGCCGGGCTCGCCCAATGCGCCAAGGCGCGACCGTTCATCACCGGTCCAATCGCCGCGGACCTCGAAGCCGCTGTTCTCCTGCTCGACGCCGCGCGCCGCGCCATTATCGTTTGCGTTGAATCGAATGCTCGCGGCAAATGAAACGGCCGGCGCTCGCCGAACCTCTCAGGCCCGCTCATAACGCGCCGTGAAATGAAACGTGCTGCCTTTGCCCGGCTCGCTCTCCACCCAGATCCTTCCGCCCATCAGCGACACCAAATCCGAGCAAATTGCCAATCCCAGCCCCGTTCCTCCATAACGTCGGGTAGTCGATCCGTCGCCTTGCACGAAAGGATCGAAAATGCTCGCCTGCCGGTTCACCGGAATCCCGATTCCCGTGTCGCTCACTTCCGTATGCAGCACGAAGGAATCCTCCGCCGTCGACTGCAGCGCCACTTTCACCGTCACCTTGCCGGCCTCAGTGAACTTGATCGCGTTGCCGATAAGATTCGTCAGCACCTGTTTTAAGGACTGCGCGTCTCCCAGCGCCCTCTGCGGCACCGCGTTGCCCGCTACGAACCTCAACTCGATCCTCTTATCGCGAGCCTGCCACGATAGCGTCCGGATCGCCTCCTCGAACACTTCCACCGGCCGGAATTCGTTCTGCTGAAGCTTCATTTTCCCGGCTTCGAGCTTCGAAAAATCCAGAATATCGTTGATAATTCCCAGCAGCGCATCCGCCGAATCTTTCGCGATTTGCAGGAATTCGCGCTGTTCCCCGGTCAGTTCCGTTTCGAGCGCCATCGTCGTCATCCCCAGAATCGCGTTCATCGGCGTGCGGATCTCGTGGCTCATGTTCGCCAGGAACGCGCTTTTGAGGCGCGCCATCTCCTCCGCCTTCTCCTTCGCCGCCCGCAGCTCGATATTTGCCGCTCTTAACTCCACCGTCCGCGCCGCGATCGCCTCCTCCAAAAAATCGCGACGCTGCTGGAGCTGCCGGTCACGCTCCGCCAGCCGCGCGTTTTCTTCTTCGAGCAGGCTCTTCGCGATGGCATTGCTCATCATCTCGCCCGCCAGAGAAATCGCGGAGATCTCGTCCTGCGTGTGCGTGTGCTTCTCGCGATGATGCACGTTCACCACCCCGATCACTTCGTCCTTGTTCAGCATCGGAACGGACAGAAATGCTTCGTAAGTGTCCTCGATGAGGCCCGGAACCGGCTTGAATCGCGGATCCGCCGCGGCGCCGGAACTCAGCGCGACTATCGATCTGTGCTCCGCGACCCATCCCGTGATCCCTTCGCCCAGCCGCATCGAGAATCGCCCCACCGTCGCCGAGTGAGGAACCTGCGACGCGCGCAACACCAGCTCATCGCGCCCCGGCTCCATCAGGTAAATCAGGCATGCATCGCAGCTCGAAACCTGGACCGTCAGGCCGACAATTTGCCCCAGCATTTCGTCCAGCGATAACTGCGAATTTACAATCCTGCTGATCCGCCGCAACAGGGCGATATATGAGCCCGATGGTCCCATTTCAGCGGTCACGATCCAAGGGTAAAACCCGCCGCAGTGGCCGATCCAATCAAATCTTTCTATTGACTCAATACTCCTCCTCGCCAGTCGGAGCGCGGTCGCGCCGGGCTATAATCGGTCAAACACCGCGCTCTCATCCGGGTAGATGGAGGGCCCTAGGACCCGGCCATAATGCCTATTCGCGTCGCACTTCATCACCGAACCGTCTATCATTACGACCGCCTGGTGAAGCTGTCGCCGCAGGTTATCCGCCTTCGCCCCGCTCCTCATTGCCGCACCCCTGTCACTGCGTACTCGCTCCAAATCGAGCCTAAGCCCCACTTCCTCAACTGGCAGCAGGACCCGCAGAGCAACTTCCTTGCGCGCGTGGTCTTTCCCGAGCGCGTGCGCCACTTCTCCGTCGACGTCGACTTGGTCGCGGAGATGACCATCATCAATCCCTTCGATTTCTTCCTCGAACCCTACGCCGAAAAATTTCCGTTCGATTACGAAGAAGGATTATTGAGTGAGCTGGCTCCATTTTTCAAGAAATCCCCTCCCGGCCCTAAACTCGCCGCGTATCTCGGCACAATCGATCTCTCGCCTCGCCGCCTCATGGATTTTCTGGTTAGCCTGAATCAGCGCCTGCAAAAGGATATCGGCTATCTCATTCGCATGGAGCCGGGCGTCCAATCGAGCGAGCAAACGTTAAGCCTGTGTAGCGGCTCCTGCCGCGATTCCGCTTGGCTCGAAATAGAGATCCTGCGCAATCTCGGCCTCGCCGCGCGTTTCGTCTCCGGGTATCTCATCCAGCTCAAGCCCGACGTCAAGCCGCTCGAAGGCGCGGCCGGAGCTGCCGCGGATTTCACCGACCTCCACGCTTGGACCGAGGTCTACCTTCCCGGCGCGGGCTGGATCGGCCTCGACCCGACGTCCGGTTTGCTCGCCGGTGAAGGCCATCTTCCTCTTTCCGCCACGCCTGAGCCGTCCTCCGCCGCTCCTGTCTCCGGTCAGGTCGATGAATGCGAAGTCAGCTTCACTCACGAAATGTCGGTGACGCGAATTCACGAAGATCCTCGCGTCACCCTCCCTTACACCGACCGGCAATGGAGCGCGATCGAAGCTCTCGGCGCGCGCATCGATCGGGATATCTGCGCCCATGACATCCGCCTGACCATGGGTGGCGAGCCGACCTTCGTCTCCATCGACGATATGGACGGCGCGGAGTGGAACACCGCCGCGCTCGGCCCCGCGAAGCGCCAGCTCGCGGAGCGTTTGCTCGATCGTTTGCGAAATCGCTTCGCACCCGGAGGGTTGCTGCATTACGGCCAAGGCAAGTGGTATCCCGGCGAGCCCCTCCCGCGCTGGGCCTTGACCTGCTACTGGCGCGCCGACGGTTTGCCTCTCTGGCACGATCGCGCGCTCCTTGCGCGTGAAGATCAACCCACTAAATTCGCCGTCCTCGACGCGCAGCGATTCGCTGAGACCCTCGCCCTCCGTCTCGGCGTCAACCCCGATTACGTCAACGAAGCCTTCGAAGATCCTCTTTATTACTTGCAACGCGAGCGGACGCTTCCCGTGAACGTAGACCCCCTCGAAAATCGCCTGGAAGATCCGCAGGAACGCGAGCGCGTCCGCCGCGTCTTCGAGCGCGGCCTAAATACGCCCGTCGGCTTGGTTCTGCCGATCGAACGCGGCTGGGGCAAGAACGGTCCGGAATGGCAAACCGGCCTATGGATGCTGCGCGGCCAGCGTCTGATGCTGATCCCCGGCGACTCCGCCGTCGGCCTGCGTCTTCCCCTCCCGAGCCTTCCTTGGGTCGCGCCCTCCGACGCGCCTTCCATCCTCCCCGTCGATCCGATGGTGAACCGCGCCCCGCTCCCTCCGCCTCGCCGCATTCCGATCGACGAACCTCCGGTCTTTCAATCTCGCCAGCAAGGTGTACAGAAGAAGCTCGCCGAGCGCGACCGCAAACCCAAACCCGGCGAATCCGCGCCCTGGGTGGTCCGCACCGCGCTCTGCGTCGAGCCTCGCGACGGCCGCCTTCACGTCTTCATGCCGCCGCTTGCGAGCGCCGAAGATTACATCGATCTACTCAACGCGATCGAAGACACTGCCGGACATCTCAGCATGCCCGTGATTATCGAAGGCTACCCTCCGCCCTTCGACTATCGCCTCAAGAACATCAAGGTCACGCCCGACCCCGGCGTCATCGAAGTCAACATCCAGCCCGCGAGCAACTGGGACGAGCTCACCGACATTATTACTTCGCTTTACGAAGACGCGCGCCAATCCCGCCTCGGCACGGAGAAGTTCATGCTCGACGGCCGTCACAGCGGCACCGGCGGTGGGAATCATTTCGTTTTCGGCGGACCCACTCCGTCGGACAGTCCCTTCCTCCGCCGTCCCGACCTCCTCCGCAGCATGATCAGCTACTGGCTGAATCACCCATCGCTCTCTTACGCTTTCTCCGGCCTCTTCATCGGACCCACCAGTCAGGCTCCGCGCGTCGATGAAACCCGCCAGGACAATCTCTATGAGCTCGAAATCGCCTTCGGTCTCATCTCCGGCCCGAATCAGGGCTTCGTTCCACCCTCCGTTCCGCCATGGCTCGTCGACCGCATCTTCCGCCACATCCTGGTCGACGTCACCGGCAACACTCATCGCGCCGAGTTCTGCATCGACAAGCTCTACTCGCCCGATTCTTCGAGCGGCCGCCTGGGCCTGCTCGAGTTGCGCGGCTTTGAGATGCCGCCGCATGCGCGCATGAGCCTGACGCAACAGCTTCTGGTCCGCGCGCTGATCGCCTGGTTCTGGCGTGAGCCCTATCTCGCCAAGCCCATCCATTGGGGCACTCGCCTGCATGACCAGTTCATGCTGCCGCACTTCATCGCCCGCGATTTCCGCGAGGTCTTGGACGATCTCAACCGCTTCGGTTATCCGTTCGAAAGCGAGTGGTTCGCGCCTCACTTCGAGTTCCGTTATCCCGTCTTCGGCCACGCGCAGCATGCCGGAGTAGCAATCGAGCTTCGTCAGGCTACCGAACCCTGGTACGTCCTCGGCGAGGAATCGAGCGCCGGGGGAACCTCGCGCTACGTCGATTCCTCCGTCGAGCGTGTGCAGGTTCGTGTCGAAGGTCTCGAATCGAGCCGCCACGCGGTCACCTGCAACGGACGCCGCGTCCCGCTTCATCCCACCGGCACCCAAGCCGAATGGGTCGCCGGAGTCCGCTATCGCGCCTGGCAGCCGCCCTCTTGCCTTCATCCGACCATCCCCGTCCACACGCCGCTCATCTTCGATGTGGTCGACCTCTGGACCGGCCGCTCCGTCGGAGGCTGCACCTATCACGTCGCCCACCCCGGCGGCCGTAGCTTTGCGACCTTTCCGGTCAACGCCAACGAAGCCGAAGCCCGCCGAGCCTCGCGCTTCTTCCCTTTCGGCCACACCCCCGGCGTCATGGGCACGCCGCCGGTCGAAGAGAATCCCGAGTTCCCGCTGACCCTCGACCTCCGCCGTCCGCGGCCTGCAACGCCTGGGGCAATCCTGTAAATAGCGCGAACTCTTTACCAGATTGTCCGAACGTTAGAGGTGCGGATCCGCCCGTCTCGTCTGATAACGGGCACACCGAAGGGAAGTGCGGTGGCCGCGACGATTCGATCCGGCAAATCAGGCACCGAATCGCGTGGAATCTGGCGCATTGTCTCGACGATCGCAGTATTGAAGGGGGCTTCCTCGATTACGTACTCATGATCGGCCAAAGCCGATCGGAGGTCTTCATACGCGGACCGAGGAAGCCGATTCTTTTCCGTCAGGTAGACCATCTCGGCGAGGCTGATCGGGGATAGGAGGATGTCATCTCCGGCCGCGGCCGCGTCGTCAACGAATAACCGGGCTGACTCAGACAGCCGGGGGTTGTTAAGCAAGTACCAGAGAGCCGCGTGCGTGTCCGCGACTCCCGCAATCATGGCAAATCCTCGGCAAAGCCGCGGAACATCTCTCGCCGGTTTTCGTCGATTTCTTCAGTGGTGGGGCCCGGTCCATACTTTGACAGCAATCCCCACGCCGATTTCTTAGGGCTCGCTTTTGGCGACGCACACAAGGCCTTTTCCAAAACCTCGCGAGCGTAGCCCGAAACCGTGACGCCTTGCTCGTGGGCCTTCGCCTCTAGCGCCGCCCCAAGAGCATCCGGAATCTCGATATTCAGGTTCACAGCCGGCCCAATCCTCTCTTCCACACAACTCCAAATTACCCTTAAGAATTTGGATGTCGACAAGACGCTTCAAGAGCTTGAGGCTGAAGACTGGCGTAAACCGCCGCTCGGCTCGTAGCGATTGCTCTTGACGGCTATCGCAATCCGTGATACAAATATTGCAGATAGTAATTATGACTCTGGGCGCCAAACTCCGCTACCTTCGAGAGGTCGAAGGAACCCTTCGCGGCCTGGACCGCGAGATGACCCAGCAGGAGGTCGTGCGCCGCCTCAAAGCCGAGACCGGCAAGACCCTCAGCCAGTCTTATCTTTCGCAAATTGAAAACGGCAGCCGTCCCCACCTCACCAACTCCACGCGCATGCTGCTCGCGAAATTCTTCAAAGTCCATCCGGGTTATTTGGTCGACGATCCCGAAGGCTATCAGACCGAATTAATCTCCGATGTTGGTGCGCTCGAAGACAAGCTCGATCTGTGGCTCATCAACGGAGCGGAGCGCTTCCGCGGCGATGTCGATTTGAGCCAGGCGCTGATCACGCTCGCACGGCACAATGACTCACGTATGTGCCTGGTGCTGCTCGGAGCGATCCTCGAAAACCCCGGCTTGGCCGAGCGTCTGCTCCAAGTATTGAAGCCCTCTTCGAACGGGCACAAACGGGAAGGGAAACAGCCCCAATG
>JASHRP010000661.1 GCA_030037375.1 Bryobacteraceae bacterium
ACGTCACGCTGGTCGATGGATTGATCAGCGATTGCGCGCGCATCGTCGCGGAGCGGAAAGACCAGGAAGGCTGGTTCGACATGAGCACTCTGAAGGAGCCCTACCGAATCGAGGGCAAAAAGACCATGGGATACGAAGTTGCCGAGCAGTTCGGCTGGCAACTTCCCGATGCGATTCTTTATCCCACCGGAGGCGGCGTCGGATTGATCGGGATGTGGAAGGCGTTCGATGAAATGGAACGGCTTGGATGGATCGGGACGGAGCGTCCGAAAATGATCGCGGTCCAGGTCGAGGGATGCCAGCCCGTGGTCCGCGCCTTTGAGCGGGGCGAAGAACGCACCGAATTTTGGCAGGGGGCATCGACCGTCGCCAGTGGCCTGCGCGTCCCCAAACCGCTCGGGGACGTTCTAATTCTGCACGCCGTCAGGGAAAGCGGCGGAACGGCCGTCGCGGTGAGTGATGAAGAAGCCCTGAGGGCGGGCCGCGAATTGGCATCGCTCGAAGGCATCTTCGCCGCGCCAGAGGGAGCCGCGTGCGTCGCTGCCTTGCGCAAGCTGCTTTCGCGCGAGTTCTTATCGGATACGGATCGGGTGGTGATCTACAACACCGGTTCCGGACTCAAATACCTGGAAGCGTACTCCGAATCCTAGGGCAGTCCCTCGATATGGTCATTGCGTCCGAAGGTTCCCCATGACACAATTTGCAGGCAAGGGCGAGTGTGGATTATGAGCGGGTCTAAGACGATCCTTTTGAATCGATTGCTGGCGGCAACCGTGGTCTCCGCGGCGGCGCTGTGGAATCCGCTGGCGGCGCAGACAGCGGCCCGTCCGCGAACCGCCGCGGCGAGACCGTCAACACAAACCCCTGCTGCCGAGCGCGCCGTGCTCGAAGAATATTGCATCGTCTGCCACGATAACCAGACCAAGACCGCCAACTTCTCCCTAGAATCCGCCGACATCAACGCCGTCGGCGATCATCCCGAAATCTGGGAGCGGGTAATCCGCAAGCTGCGCGCGGGAATGATGCCGCCTCCTGGAAATCCTCGTCCGCCGCCGGCCCAATACGAACAACTCCGGGATTGGCTGGAGAACCAGATCGACGCGAAGGCGGCCGCGCATCCGAATCCCGGCTCGGTGGTGATGCACCGGCTCAATCGGACCGAATACGCGAACGCCATCCGGGACCTGCTCGATCTTAAGATCGATGTGTCTACGCTGCTGCCTGCCGACGATTCGGCGCGGGGCTTCGATAACGTCGCCGGGTCGCTGACCATTTCGCCGACGCTTCTCGAGGCCTACACCACGGCAGCCACGCGCATCGCGCGCACCGCCGTCGGCTTCTGGAAGAGCCCCACTGCGGCCGTCTACATCTCGCCCGCCGACGCATCCCAGAACCAGCACATCGAAGGTCTGCCGTTCGGCACGCGCGGCGGAATGGCGGTTCGCCACGTTTTCCCGTCGGACGGGGAATATAAGTTCTCCGTACAAAACCTCGGCATCGGCAAATTCATTCCGGGAGAGAAGCTGGAGTTCCTGATCGACAACGAAGTGGTCGCCAAGCACGCCTACGCCGGCGTCGGCTTGAGCGCGAACAATTCTTCGGATAACGACGGGTCCATCGACGTGACAGTCCCTGTGAAATCGGGATCGCACATGGTGGGCGTCACGTTTGTGGCGGCCAACTACCGGCCGTCGCTCGACATGATCCGGCAGTTTGAAAGAAAGTCGCTCGAGGATAATCCCATACCGCAGATCGAGTATTATCCGGCGATCGGAATTCTCAGAATAAACGGGCCCTTCAACCCAACGCGCCCGGTCGACTCGGCCTCCATCCGCAAGGTTTTCACCTGCCGTCCCGCCAACGAAAGCCAGGAAGACGCCTGCGCCAAGGAAATCCTGACCACTCTTATGCGCCGGGCTTATCGCCGCCCCGCGACCGGCGTGGATTGGGAGTGGGTTCAGGCATTTTATAAGGAGGGGCGTCACGACGGTACCTTCGAAGACGGAATCGAGCTGGGCCTGCGCCGGATACTTACCAGTCCGCAGTTCCTGATCCGAGCGGAGCGGGAGCCGGAGCATATCGCGGCCGGGCAGCCCTACCGCATCACGGACCTGGAGCTGGCCTCGCGTTTGTCATTCCTGATCTGGAGCAGCATCCCGGATGATGAATTAATCGAGGTCGCCAGCCAGAACAAACTGCATCTCCCGAATGTTCTGGAGCAGCAGGTGCATCGCATGCTGGCCGATCCGAAAGCCGGCGCGCTGGTGGAAAACTTCGGCGACCAGCTTCTCTATCTGCGCAATCTCCCGGCGACTTCGCCCGACGGCGTCTACTATCCCGACTGGGATGACGAGCTCCGCAAGAGCTATCGCCGCGAAACCGAGCTTCTGTTCGGCAGCATCATCGAAGAGAATCGCAGCGTGGTCGATCTGCTGACCGCGGATTACACGTTCCTCAACGAACGCCTCGCGAAGCATTATGGAATTCCCGGAATCTATGGTTCGGAGTTTCGGCGCGTCACTTTGGGTCCAGAGCTTGCTTACCGGCGAGGCCTGCTCGGCCAAGGCAGCGTTCTGTCACTGACATGGGTTCAGAATTTCCGCACGTCGCCGGTGAAGCGCGGCGTCTGGGTGCTGGAGAATATCCTCGGCACGCCGCCGCCGGAGCCTCCGCCCAACGTTCCGCCGCTCGAAGACACCAAGAGCGACGGCAAGGTCCTGACCCTGCGCGAGCAGATGACGCTGCACCGATCCATGGAGCCTTGCGCGAGCTGCCACAAGCTGATGGACCCGATCGGATTCGCGCTCGAAAACTTCGACGCCGACGGCAAATGGCGGACTAAGCAGGGCGGCGACGGCGGCGTCCCGATCGACACGTCCGCGGTTCTGTGGGACGGAACCAAGGTGAACGGTCCGATTGAGCTGCGTCAGGCTCTGCTCAAATATTCGCCGCAATTTGTCCGGACCATCACCGAAAAGCTGATGACGTTCAGTCTCGGCCGCGGGGTGGAGTACGAAGACATGCCCGTGATCCGGTCGATCGTGCGCGA
>JASHRP010000662.1 GCA_030037375.1 Bryobacteraceae bacterium
ATCTACTCCTTCCGCAAAGACGAGCTCAAGGAGCTGCACAAAGACTGGGGCAAATCGCCGATGCCCAGCTATCGCGGCATCTTCTCCGACGCCGAGCTCAATGATGTGCTCGCGTACTTGGCTTCGCTCACAGGGGCGCCATGAAAACACTTGCGGTTTTTCTCGCGGTAGCGGCCATCGCGGCGGCGCAAACCGACTGGCCGACCTATTCCGGCGATTACTCCGGCCAGCGCTACTCAACGCTGAAGCAGATCGACCGAACCAATGTTCCGCGCCTGCGCGTGAAATGGATGTACCAGACCAATGACCTGGATCAGTTCGAGGTCACGCCCATCGTCTCCGGCGGCGTCATGTACATTTCCGAGCCTCCCAGCAACGCTGCCGCGCTCGACCTTCGCACTGGCCGCCCGCTGTGGATGTTCCGCCGCACGATTCCGAATGACGTGCGCGTCTGCTGCGGCCAGGTGAATCGCGGCGTGGCGCTGCTGAACGATGTCGTATATCTGGGCACGCTGGACGCGCACCTGATCGCGCTCGACGCCAAGACCGGTCACGTCTTGTGGGACACCGCGGTCGCGGATTACCGCGCCGGCTATTCGATCACGGTCGCGCCGCTGGCTTTGCGCGACCGCATCATCATCGGCATGTCCGGCGGCGAGTACGGCGTGCGCGGATTCCTCGACGCCTACGATCCCAAAACCGGCAAGCGGCTGTGGCGCTTCTGGACCGTTCCCGGACCCGGCGAGCCTGGCCATGAAACCTGGCTCGGCGATTCGTGGAAGACTGGCTCGGCCGCCACGTGGACCACCGGTTCCTACGACCCCAACCTGAACCTCATTTACTGGGGCACTGGAAATCCCGGCCCCGACTACGATGGCGACGTTCGCAAGGGCGATGACCTTTATTCCGATTCGCTGCTCGCGCTGGATGCGACCACCGGCAAGCTGAAGTGGCATTTTCAGTTCACTCCCAACGATACGCACGATTGGGATTCCACCCACACTCCCGTGCAGTTCGAGGCGCAGGTCGGCGGCCGCGCACGCAAGCTGGTGGCGGTGGCGAATCGCAACGGCTTCTTTTACGTGTTGGACCGTGAGACCGGCGAGTTCGTGGCCGGCAAGGCATTCGGGAAGGTCGAATGGGCGAAGGGATTGGACGCACACGGCCGCCCGATCGTAATTCCCGGCACCGAGCCTAAGCCCGAAGGCGTGCCCATGTACCCCGGCGTGCACGGCGCGACCAATTATATGAGCCCGTCCTACAGCCGCGACACCAGCCTGTTCTACGTGGCAACGCGCGAGGAGCCGACCGCCTATTATCGCGCTAGCGTTCCTGATTACAAGCCCGGCGACTTCTTCGTTGCCGGCGGCAATCGCGGCGTGCCCGGCGTCGAGCCTTCGGGAGCAATCAAAGCGCTCGACCCGAAGTCGGGCGATGTGCGCTGGGAGTTTCCGCTGCATTCGCCGCCATGGGCCGGCGTGCTCTCGACCGCAGGCGGATTGCTGTTCGGCGGAACGTCCGAAGGCAACGTATTCGCGCTCGACTCCGCGACCGGCAAGCCTCTGTGGGACTTTCAAACCGGCGCGACAGTGACTTCCAACCCCATCAGCTATGAGTTCGAAGGCAAACAGTACGTGGCTCTGGCTGCAGGGCGGGCGCTGATGGTTTTTGGGTTGGAATGAGTCGGGCCGCCCCGTCGCTCTTGCACGACGGGAGAACCCGGGACACTACGCCGGATTTACCGGATGGGCACGGGGCAATCCGTGGCTGCTTCGTTCGCCGTAAAATGTACTCATGCTCAGGGTCGTCCTCGTGCTGATATGGGGAGCAACGCTATCTGCTCAAGACGATCTCGGGCAAGCAGCCAAGAATCCTTACGACCTTGCACGATATCTAAACCTGCACGAAAAAACCCCCTTTAATCGGGTTCGGCAAGTGCTCGGTCCCGGAACCGAATTCGGCAATTTGCAGGGCCCCAATTGCGAAAGCTTCGGCTGCTCTGTGGATGTGGTCAGCATTCCAAAACCTCCGCAGGCCATTGTCGTCATCGAAGGCCGCCCGTCGAACGCCTTCCTGCGCTTTTTCGAAGATCGCAATGGTTGGCGTTATGCCGGAATGTACGGCAACTACAAGCGGGATCATGGATTCGCATGCCAGATCAATCGCTACGGTGATCGGCCATTCCTTTTCGTCTCCGAGCAGGGCATTCATGGCAGCAACTTTGACGCCGAGAATGAGGAATGGTTTGATCTATCCCTGCCAACGTTTGAGCCTGTCTTCAGCTTCACCCTGCAGGGCCATGAGATCGGCATGCTGGTGCGCGTCAGCCGCACGGTGCGGGCAACTGCAACTCTGGCGTCAGTGGAACCTCCGGACGCGATCGCTCTGGATCTCGACATACATTACCAGGTCTCCGCGAAGGACATCGGTTCGGCGAGGTACCGGGCTACCTACGGGCGGGCAGCAGGCGAAAGGAAGTTTTCGATAAGGAGTGTTGAAGGCGAGGGCGGCCCGGCACTCTCTGGGCAGGAATTCGAAAAGCTTGCA
>JASHRP010000663.1 GCA_030037375.1 Bryobacteraceae bacterium
GCCGTTCACGCGCTCGGCGCGCTCGCGCATGCCCATCAAGCCGAAGTGGCCGTTCGAAGATGAGAAGACTTCCCGCGGTTCGAACCCGCGGCCGTTATCGACCACTTGTAGTTCCAGTTGGCGATCGCGGACGCCCAGATTCATCGCCACGCGGCTGGCTCCGGAGTGCTTCAGAACATTGTTGAAAGCTTCCTGCGCGATCCGC
Source organism: Bryobacteraceae bacterium (assembly GCA_030037375.1). Lineage (GTDB taxonomy): Bacteria > Acidobacteriota > Terriglobia > Bryobacterales > Bryobacteraceae > Palsa-187. Next base: position 206 of record JASHRP010000663.1, read on the forward strand.
AGAACCTGGTGAGAAACGTCCGGCGGAACGGCGACCGTATCGCCGTGAACCTCCACGCTCACATTCACACCAGAGCCGGCTGCCCACATCGCGGCCCCGGATTGCAGAGCGGCGCTCAGATCCTGGTCGTCGAGAGCGGCGGTGCGAAGATCCAGCACCGAGCGCCGCGCCTCGGTCAGACTGTGCTGCGCCATTCGTTGCGCCAGGTCAAGCGATTTCTTCGCGTCAACCGCGCCTTCGGGCAGCTTCATTCCCACAACGTCGAGCTGCGAAGAGATTCCAACGAAAGCTTGCGCCAGCGTGTCGTGTATTTCGCGCGCGATGCGGGCGCGCTCTTCGAGAACTCCGCCGAATCGCGCTCGGATTTGCCCCAAACGAAGCCGGTACGCCAGCCAACCGAGCGCCATCACCATCACCGCGGCGAGCGCACGGAACCATGATGTTTCGTAAACATGCGGCAGAACATCGAATTCAAAAGAACTCTCAGAATCTGGAACGCCCGGAAGCTGGGCTCTCACCTGGAACCGGTAATGGCCGTGCCTCAGATTGTCGTAGTTGACCTCGCGCCGCAGCCCGGCGGAAATCCACTCGGAATCCAGGCCATCCAGCTTGTAAGAATAAACAACCGCCTCCGGCGCGCTCAAATGAATCGCGGCGTAACGCAACTGCAGCCGTCCGCTTCCCGGAGATATCCGCAGATTCCCGTTCGCATTGAGCGACCGGCCTTCGGTGGCGACTTCCACTAAATGAACAGGCGGCATCGGAGAAGCGGGGCTCGATCTGCCGGGCTCATATTCCGCAAGGCCTCCGCTAGTAACAAACCACAAACTTCCATCGGAGTGCCGGTCGCCCCCCCCGCTAATCGATGCAGGGCCGTGCGCGCTTCGCAGCCCGTCCGCGATTCCATAATTCGTGGGATGCAGCGCGGTGATCCGGTGGTCCGCAAAATCGCTCAGCTCCTTCTTCGCTACGCGGCAGATTCCTCGAGTTGTGGTCAGCCAGAGGGATTCTCCGTCGTCCAGAATGTTGGAGATGTTATCGCTCAGCAGCCCGTCTTTCGCTGAGTAAGTGGTGAACGCCCCGTTGCGCAACACGCTCAACCCGCCGCCGAACGTTCCCACCCACAGCGCGCCTCCCGGATCCGAGTAAAGCGCGTGGATCTGATTGCTCCCAAGGCCGTCGGAAACCGTGTAGAACCGCTTCTCGCCGCCGTGAACGCGCCATAACCCCTTCAAGTAACTTCCCGCCCAGATCGATCCGTCCGACCCCTCGGCCAGCGAGTACAGAGACGCGTCAGGCTGCACTCCGCCCGCGATGACTGGCTGGAACCGATCGCCTTTCAGCACGCCGAGGCCGCTGGGCAGGGCCAGCCAGATGCCGCCGGAGGAATCCGCGAGAGCGTTGTAAACCGATTTGCGCCCCACCGGGTCGGGCGGCACGAAGGTCCGCCAGCGGCCGTTCGACAATCGAAGCAGGCCGTCGCGCCCCGCGACCAACAGTTCGCCGTCCCGCGTCTCGTGAATTGAGAACACTCCTTCGATTGGAAGCGCGGCTGGCGCTTGGCCTCCGGAGAATAATCTCAGTCCTCCATCCAGGAAGCCGACCCAAATTCTTCCGGAGCGATCCTGATGCTCTGAGGTCGGTTCGTCGCTGGGAAGCCCTTCCGACTTTCCATACACGGTAAACACGTCATCGTGAAGCCGCACCAAACCGTTATTGGTGCCCAGCCAGATGTTGCCTTCGCGATCTTCGAAGATACAGCGCACGGACCCGCGCCCGCTTCCCGCAGTGACATCGTTCCGCGTTTGAAATTCGCCGTGCTCGAGCCGCGCGACTCCGGCGGCCGTGCCGACCCAGACATTACCTTCGCGGTCGACCTCCAGTGCGCCAGTAAGCCCAAACGAGTTGGGCAAGCCCTGAGCTTGGCCGTACCGCCGCAATCGGCCTTGACGATCGTACGCGATGACACCTCGCGTCCCCAGCACCCAGATGGTTCCGGATTCGTCCACTTGAACGCCCAAGGGGAAGTCCGCGCTGAGGACGCCCGAGCCGACCGCGATTTCAAAACCGCTGCCTGTCCAGCGGACCACGCCGCTGTATCCGGCCGCATAGATCGTCCCGCGCGAATCCTGGGCCAGGGCGCGCACGCGGTTCAACGGGATTTCGCGGCCGGCTCGGTAGGCGGTGGACCGGACGCCATCGAACCGGCTCACATTGCCGCCGACCACCATCCAAAGATCGCCCGCGCGATCCGCCAGCAGAGATTCGATGTCGCCGTCCGGCAGACCGTCCTTTTGCGCGTACTTGCGAAAATGCTGCCCGTCGTAGCGCGCCAATCCATCCGGGGTGCCGATCCAGAGCGAGCCATCCTTGCCTGCGGCGAGGCTTGTGATCGACTGCGCGGGCAGGCCGTCGGCTTCCTTGGTGAACGTGACGAATTCATACCCGTCGAAGCGGGCTAACCCCTCATCCGTGCCGAGCCACAAGTAGCCGTCAGGAGTTTGAGCGATGGCGTGTACCGTATCCTGCGGCAAGCCTTGTTGCTGAGTCCAGACCGCGCGCGAGTATTGCGTCAAGGACTTATGCAACGGCAAGGCAACCGCGCGGCCGCAAAGACCGATTGCGAGTAATAAGACCGATCCGAAACGCATGCCGCAGTACGCATTATAGGCCCGCTACAATGGCGCGGCTGTTATGACCAAAACTGGTCATTGCCGGTATCTTGCATCCTTGTCATACTGCTGACAATTTGTGAAGCGACGTCAATTGCGCAGCTAATCGTGTGGCCGCGAGCATAGCCGTTCGAAAACAGGCTCGACAGGGGAAATGACGATGAATCGAACATTGTTTGTTACGTTGCTGGCAGCAGCCGCAATCGCTTTCGGACAAGCTCAGGGGCCGGGCCGCGGAGGCCCGCGCGGAGCAGGCCCGCAGGGAGCGGGTAGAGGCGCCGCTCCTGCGCAACCAGCCATGGGCTCGACGCCGAAACCAGCGATTCCCAACGCGAAGCCAGTCCGTTCTTGCGAAAGCCTGGCGATGGTCGCTCTTCCGAATACGACCATTGAGTCCGCGGCGGTGGATCCGAACAATTCCAACATCTGCCGCGTAACCGCGATCACCACTCATCCGCCCGCTGGAGATAAGGTCACGGTCTGGATCGGCATTCCGACTTCCAACTGGAACGGACGCTTTCTCGGCGTGGGCGGAGGCGGATTCAGTGGAGGCAGCGCAACTGGCGTAAATCAACCGGTCGCGCTCGGCTACGCTTCCGGTTCGACTGACACGGGCCACGCAGGCGGCAGCGGGAGCTTCGCCCTGGATTCGAATGGACATCTGAATTGGCAAGCGATCCGCGATAACGGCCACGTCGGCATACACGACATGACCGTGGCGGGCAAGGCGCTGACACAAGAGATGTATGGCGCGGAGCCCAAATATTCGTACTTCTACGGCTGTTCCACCGGCGGGCGCCAGGGAATGATGGAAGCGCAGCGATATCCGCAGGACTACAACGGGATCGTCGCCGGCGCGCCCGCGATCAATTGGCCGAAGCTTATGATGCAATCGATTTGGGGCACCGTGCAGGAATTTGCGGCGGGAGATACCGTGCCGCAATGTAAGCTGGCTGCGGCGACGGCGGCTGCCATTGCAGCATGTGACGCAATCGACGGTGTCAAGGACGGAGTTATCGAAGATCCCGACCGCTGCCACTACGATCCGAAGGAACTGATCGGTACTTCGGCGGGAGAATGCGGCATGTTTACCCAAGCCGATGCCGACATCATCCGTAAGATATGGGAAGGCCCGCGGCGGCCGGACGGAAGCGCGCTCTGGTATGGGCAGACGCGCGGCGCGGATCTGAGTGCGCTTGCGGGCAGCAGGGGAAATCCTCCGAAGGCGCAGCTCTTCACCTTCACCAACGACTGGCTGAAATACTGGATCACCGAGAACCCGCAGTTCGATGCGACGACTCTTACGCCCGAAGCGTTCCAGCGCTACTGGGATCAGTCAATCGAGGAATACGGAATCGTGATCGGCACGGACAACCCGGATCTGAGCGCGTTCCGCGATCGCGGCGGCAAGATCGTGCTGTGGCACGGGCTGGCCGATCAATTAATCACGCCGGAAGGAACCATCGACTACTACAAGCGCGTTCTGCAACAGATGGGCGGCGCGCAGAAGGTTGCGCAGTTCCTCGAGTTCTTCCT
>JASHRP010000664.1 GCA_030037375.1 Bryobacteraceae bacterium
TACTCCACCGGACCCCGTCCCGCCTCCAGCTTCAGCCCGAGTTGTTGCTCCATCGCATCAAAGATCGACGGAGCAGTGATCGACGGCGCAGTCGGGTCCGCCAACGCAGGGGCGGTGTTGCTAGTACCCGGCTCCGGATCGCGAGCCCAGCGCAGATGCACATCGTATGTGCCCGTCAACCCCGTCTTGTCGAGCACGGGCCGCCGTTCCACCGTCAAGTGCCCTGACAGCGTTCGGTACGCCACACCCGCCGGATCGGACATCCGCACGCCCCGCCAATCTATAGTCGTGACCAGCCCCTCATTCTTTTGGCTGTAGCATTCGTTGGGCAGGTCTTGCTTCTTCGGCACGCAACTCCCCGGCGGCATTTTGATCCCGCCCTTGGAGATCGTGAGGAAATAGACCGGCTCCTCGCGCATCTCGTGATGCACTTCCAGCTTGAACCGGTCCCGTAACAGATCTTGCAGCGCCAGCAGCACCTTGCCTTCGTCGCTCGCATCCTCCGTCCGGGCGTCAATGTCGTATCGATCGGCGATCGTCCAGTTCGGCAGATCGCCCGTTAGATTGCCGGAGTTGATCCGGTACGCCGTAAGAATCAGCCATTGTAGAGCCAAGTCCTTCCCTCGGAACCTGCCCGGCGTGATGCTGATGTCTCCTCCCGCCTCCGGATCTTTGCTCGCCCGAATCGAGGCAATCTGAAACTTCGGCCCATCCACCGCGGGGGATTGAGCATGGATTCCGCACGCTGCAACGAGCATGGCTGTCGCGACGGCGGTCCGAATCGGATATCTTTGTTTGTTCGTGTCCATTCGCGGCTCCAAAGCGCTATTCTAGTAAATCCGCTTTGCATGCAAACTGACTCATGCTGCTCAATCTAAATCACCTCCACGTCAAATCCGCCGCCGCCAACGCGCAAAGCGTGGTCGAGACGTTGTACGCCCTCCTCGAGGAGCGCCAAATCGAGCAGAGTCAATTCGCCCGCCTCCGCATCCAATTAGATTGGATCCAGTACAAACAAAATTTCCGCGAGCTGGTTTCCGTCGCCCAAACCCGCGATGAGCGCGGCGAGCTGCAGATCATGGATGTCCACGTCGATACGCGCCAGGTAGTTCCCGGTTGTCTCCGCCAGGAACTGCTGCGTGCGCTCGCCCGCGCCAACGGCGCGTCCCCTGAAGGGCCGGACTCCGATCGCATCGTCCTCGAAGATTTCAAAACCTTCCGCCGCAGCGTCGGCTGGAAATTCAATAGCCTCTACTGGCGCAGGCTGGACGATTGGGAGCGCGCCACCGGCAAAGGCTATGAGCAGGCCCTCCCCGGCGGCCAATCGGACGGGCACTTACAGGAAGCCATCGACGCCAGCGTGACTGAGTTCTGGACCTTGCTCCATGACATGGAGAGTAAGAGGCAGTTGCCGCAAGAGATCTTCATGCTGGAGATCGGCGTCGGCTCCGGCGCGCGCTGCGTCCTGTGGCTGAACGGTCTGCTGAATATGGATCGCCAGCATGGGACCAATTTCTATCCCCGCCTGCGCATGCTGCTGGGCGATTACTCGCTGGCCACGCTCGAAATGTCCAAGCCCGCGCTCAAGGACCATGAGGACCTGTGCAGCTTCATCGTTCTTGACGCGCTGAATCCTTTGCAGACGCTCTCCTTCCTGCGTCACAAGATCCTCCACGTTCACTCGAACAACATGTACGACAACCTGCCTGATGAGGAGGTCGTTCGCCGCGATGGCCGGCTGTACTGGGTCTACGTCCGCTCCTACGTTCCTATGAACGACGCGGTTCGGATCGCCACGACCTACGATATGACGGTCGAGCAGATTCGGCCCACGGTTGAGCGGCTGCTCGACGGAAACCCGGAGTACCTAGGCGACCACGAGCGCGGCATGGGCTTCTGGATGGAGATCTGGAACGCGATTCGCATGGAAGAGCGGCTTGTGAGTCTGGAAGAAATGGATGACTCGCCCTTCCCGCAAGGCCTCGATGCCGCGAAGCTCGAAGATATGCTCGAAGACGCGCCCAGCGACATCCGTTTCCATCTCAGCCCCGGCGCGGTCGAAAGTTTCAGTAACACGCTGCCGCTGCTCTATCCGCGCGGCTATTTGCAAGTCCAGGATATTTTCGTGACGGAGTTCGATCAGTACCGCCTCGGCTTCCATGGACCAGGGAAGCTTGACGGCTCCATCGTGAATTGGGTCAACGGAGCGTTGCTGCGCAAGGTCGCCGAACGCGCCGGCTTCGACGTCCGCTTTGAGCCCTTCAAATTCCGCAAAGGATCGAAGACCTCCATCCTGTACACGACCCAAAGAGAATAAATGACGAACCTTCCCATTCTTCCAACCGCCATCGTGGGCAGCTATGCCATGCCGGGCTGGCTGGAGCGCCTCAAGACCGAATATTTCGCGCGCCGAATCAGCCGCCACGATCTGGATGAAATCCACGACGCCGCCACCAAAGCCGCGATCAAAGATGAAGAGATCGCCGGACTCGACATCGTGACCGACGGTGAGCTGCGCCGCGACAACATGGTCGATTATTTCGTTGAGCGAATGCCGGGCGTGCAGATCGACCGCTCTTCCAAAAAGTTCTACTACGATTTTTACGACAGCGTCGTCCAGGGCAAATTGCCCTCGGCATCGCTCGGCTTGGTTCCGGATTTTCGCTTCCTTCAAGCCAACACGGACCGTCTCCCGAAAATTTGCGTCACGGGCCCGCATTGCCTGACCAAGCGAATCCGCAATCAGCACTACCCGACTGAGGAAGCTCTCGCGCTCGATTTGGCAAAGGTGATGAACCTTGAGCTCAAGGCTCTGGTCAAAGCCGGCGCGAAGTTCATTCAAATCGACGAACCTTACTACTCCGGATTCCCCGAAGACCTCGATTGGGGCGTCAAGGTTCTGAACACGCTGGTCGACGGCGTGGACGCTCATCTCGCCGTCCACATCTGCTACGGCAACCGTTACGGCAAGCCGAGCTGGGAAGGCAGTTACCGCTATCTGTTCCCGCGCATCCTCGACGCGAAGGTCCATCAGTTGACTCTCGAATTCGCGCGCCGCGGCGGAGAGGATCTGGAGCTCTTCAAGGAATACCCGTCCAAATTCGAACTTGGCTTGGGCGCGATAGACGTGAAAACCCACGACATCGAAACGCCTGAGATGGTGGCGGAGCACATTCGCAAAGCGCTGGCCGTTCTGCCGCCGGAACGCGTCTACGTGCTGCCCGACTGCGGCTGCTTCCACTTGCCGCGTGACGTCGCGTTCGCGAAAATGCAAGCGATGGTGGAAGGGACGAAGATCGTAAGAAAGGAGCTGGGTAGTTAGTGGCCGCGCCCAATCCAATTCGCGAAGCGTTCGAAAGCCGCCGTTTCGTCTACTTCGTCGAGCTGGTGGCGAGCGCCAAGACCACGGAAGATAAACTGGCCGAGATGGCCGCCCAGCTTGCGCAAGTCCCCGGCCTGATCGCAGCCGGAATCACCAGTTACGCGGGAGGCTCCGCGGGCCACGATCCCATTCGCGTCGGCGAAATCGCCAAGTCGCAGGGCCTCACGCCCAACGTTCACCTGACCTGCGTCAATCACACCCGCCAGGAACTGATCGCCTCGCTTCAGAAGCTGAGCCAGCTCGGCATCTACAACGTCTTCTCTATCTCTGGCGATTATCCGCTCGGCACGCCCGAAGCCCCCGCCAAGGCCGATTACGATGTCGATTCCGTCCAGCTAACCGAGTTGATTTCGGAAATGCGGGAGCAAGGCTTCCCGTTCTACATCTCCGTCGCGGTTTCCCCGTTCAAATACACCGAAGCCGACTGCGTCTATCAATATCTCAAACTCGAAAAGAAAATCGCCGCTGGAGCGGACTTCGCCATCACGCAACTCGGCTACGATTCCAAAAAGTTTCGCGAGTTGAAACGCTATCTCGATGAGCGCGGCCTCAAGACTCCGGTTCTCGGCAACGTCTACGTGCTCCCCGCCGGCGCCGCGAAAAAATTCGCGAAAGGCGAAC
>JASHRP010000665.1 GCA_030037375.1 Bryobacteraceae bacterium
GACGGCCGCGTAAATGCGACGGTCATGACCCCAGATGCCGATGAGGAAGTACATCGGCACCAGCGAGATTTCCCAGAAGGTATAGAACAGAAACAGATCGAGCGCGACAAAAACACCGATTACGCCGAACTCCAGCAGAATCAGGAATGCGTAGAATTCCTTGACGCGATGATCGATGTACTTCCAGGAAACCAGCACGGAGATGGGCGTGAGCAGCGTGGAAAGAAGCACCAGCCATAGGCTCAAGCCGTCGAGGCCGACGTGATAACGGATCGGCGGGAAATTGATCCAGGGAACGTTGGTCTGAAACTGGTAGCCGCTGGGCGCCGCGAACCAATAGGGACCAAGCAGGCCCAACGACGCAACAAACACGATCAGCGAAATAATCAGCGCGCCCATGCGCGAAGCGCCGGGATTGCTCTTCGGGACCAGCAGCAATAACAGGAAACCGATTAGCGGCAGAAAGAGGACGAGGTCGAGCATGCTCATTTAGAACATCCCCCTCAGGTCCATGTAAGCGACGATCAGAATCGATCCGGCGACCACCCATCCGGCATAGTCGCGGATGTAGCCGTTCTGCGCAAGACGCAGCAAGCTGCCGGTTGCCCGGGCGACCACTCCAGTTCCGTTTACCGCGCCGTCAATCACGCGGACGTCCGCCACTTGCCAGAGCAGTTCGCGCGAGCCGTCCATCACCGGCTCGACGACGACGTTATCGTACAACTCGTCGACATAGTATTTGTTGTAGATCCAGTTGTACGGGGCGCTGAAAGTCTTAGCCAGGCTTTCGGGTATTCCGGGAGCGGCCACGTAGAACAGCCACGCCAAGGCGATGCCGCCGAGGCCGAACGCGATGGAGACGTACATCAACCAAGACTCGCCCTCATGCAATTCGCCGAACATCGGCGAGAGGAATTGGGGGATATTGATGGCGCCGCCGGCGAGGCTGAGAACGGCGAGGATCGCAAGCGGGATCCACATTACGGGCGGCGATTCATGGATGCCGCCGTGACCGTGCCCGTGATCGTCATGCCCGTGGGCGTCGTGCGCGTGTCCGTGATCAGACTCAAGCTCACCGCGATATTCGCCGAAGAAGCACAGGAACAGGGCTCGAAAGACATAGAAGGCGGTCATTCCGGCGGTCAAGACGCCGACCCAATAAATCCACGGCGTTTGCTCATATGCCGCGGACAGGATCGCGTCTTTCGAAAAGAACCCGGAGAAAGGAGGGACGCCCGCAATCGCGACGCCGGCGCAAAACAGTACGCCACACGTGATCGGGATCTTTTTCGCGAGCCCGCCCATCTTGCGCAAGTCCTGTTCGCCCGAAAGCGCGTGGATCACGCTGCCAGCTCCGAGGAAGAGAAGGGCCTTGAAGAACGCGTGCGTCATCACGTGCCAGACGCCGGCGGAAAAAGCTCCGACGCCGAGTCCGACGAACATGTAGCCAAGTTGCGAAACCGTGGAGTACGCGAAGACCTTTTTTATGTCCGTCTGCGCCAAGCCGATGGTAGCGGCGAAGAAAGCGGTCGCGATGCCGATGTAGGAAACGATCTGGAGGGCCGAGGTCGAATGCAGGAACAACGCCGAGCTGCGGGCGATCATGTAAATTCCCGCGGTGACCATGGTCGCGGCGTGGATCAGGGCGCTGACGGGAGTCGGACCGGCCATCGCGTCAGGCAGCCAGACGTAGAGCGGAATCTGCGCGGATTTTCCGGTCGCGCCGACCAGAAGTAGAAGGCAGATCGCCGTGATCCATCCGGCGGTGGTTTCGACGGGAAGATCCTTCACCTTCGAGAAAACGGTGGCGAAGTCGGCCGAGCCGAAGTGTTTGACGATCAGGAATACGGCGAGCGAGAAGCCGAAGTCGCCGATGCGGTTCACGATGAACGCCTTGTTACCAGCGTCGGTGGCGTATTTTTCCAGGAAGTAGAAACCGATCAGCAGATAGCTGCACAGACCGACGCCCTCCCAGCCCACGAACAGCAGCAGGTAGTTCGCGCCCAGCACCAGAACCAGCATGAAGAACATGAATAGGTTGAGGTACGCGAAAAAGCGGTAATAGCCGCCTTCGTGCGCCATGTAGCCGACCGCGTATATATGGATGAGCAGGCCGACGCCGGTGACGATCAGCAGCCAGACGGCGGTGAGCCGGTCGATGGCGAAATCGATACTGATGTTAAGCGGTCCGGATTGGATCCAGGTGTAGTAGTGCTCAAAATAGGTGTTTTGGAGCCCGCCGCTGAACGCTCCCAAACTGCTCAGCGTTTTCACCACCCACAAGAACGAAAGCAGCACGCTGCCCACGGCCGCGAGATTGACCATGGCTTTCGGCAAACGGCGTCCGAACAGACCGTTGATCGCGAATCCGGCCAGAGGGAGAAGAGGAATGAGCCAAAGTTGCATCGTTTGTTTTCGGTTCTAGTTCCTGAGCGAACTGACCTCGTCGATCTCCAGGGTCTGCCGGTTCTTGAACACGGTAAGGATGATCGCCAGGCCGACCGCGGCTTCCGCGGCAGCCACCACCATCACGAAGAAACTGAAGATGTGCCCGTCGTTCTGGCCGAGCTTGTAAGAGAAGGCGACGAAGCTCAAGTTCACGGCGTTGAGCATAAGCTCGATGGACATGAACACCGTGATGACGTTGCGCCGGAACAAAAAGCCCGCGACGCCGAGGCCGAACAGAATTGCGCTGAGAATCAGATACCAGGAGAATGGAACTCCAACCACCCAATAAGGGAAGGGCATCTAGTCCAGTTCCTTTCGCGCCAACACGATGGCGCCGACAATCGCGATCAGAATCAGAACGCTGGTGACTTCGAAGGGAAGCAGGTATTGCGTGAACAGGCGATCGCCGATGTCGGCGGCATTGCCGCCGGTGAAGGAGCCGAATTTGACGTTCGTCTGGGCCGGCAGGATCGTGTGCACGACAAACGCCATCAGCGCGACGAACACGAACAGCAGCGGCGCGCCCGCCCACCTCACCCAAAGCTTCATCTTCTGTTTACGCTCCCTGCCTTCGTTCAGCAGCATGATGACGAAGACAAACAGCACCATGATCGCGCCCGCGTAGACCACGAGTTGCGCGGCGGCAATGAATTCGCCGCCCAATTGCAGGTAGACGAACGCGAGCGATCCCATCACGCCGATCAGCGAAAGGGCGCTAGCGATAGGATGGCGCTGCAGCACGAGGTTCACCGCGCAAGCCACCGCGATCACCGCGAAAACGAGGAATAGAACGGCGTCCATATCAGGTCAGCGCCACCAGCAGCGAAGTAAAGAACAGGTTGATCAGCGCGGCCGGGAACATGAAGGTCCAGGCAAAGCGCATGAGCTGGTCATAGCGGAAACGCGGCAGCGTGGCGCGAATCCAGATGAAGACGAAAAGAATTCCGCCGGCCTTCGCTCCGAACCAGAATAGCGGCATCAGGATCTGTTGCACGGGCGGGATCAGAAACACGCCCGCGATAATCAAGAACAAGACTCCGAACACCGGCAGCGTGATGCGGTCGAAGGGCCGCGCCGGATTGGCCGCGTGAGAGAAACAGACCAGAGCGCTGATTCCGAAAATCAAAGTGGGAACGAAGCTCGACCCGTACGCGGCGGGCCACAGCGGATGCCAGCCTCCGAGGAACAGCAGTGTCGCGATGCAGGAAACGGTCACCATGTTCGCGTACTCCGCCATGAAGAAGGAGGCGAACTTCATGCTCGAATACTCGGTGTGGAATCCGGCCACCAGTTCATTCTCGGCTTCAGGGAGATCGAACGGCACGCGATTGGTTTCGGCGAATCCGGCGATCACGAAGAGGATGAAACTGAAGATTTGCGGAAAGGGCCCTTGAAAGATGGACCATTTCGGAATGAAGCCGAAGTAAAAGCCCGCCTGCGCGTCCACCATATGGCGGAAGCTTAGCGTGTTGAGGATCAGCAGCGGCGCGGCGACGGCCATGGCCATCGGCAATTCATAACTGATCATCTGCGCGGAGCTGCGCAGACCGCCCATCAAGGAGTACTTGTTGTTCGACGCCCAGCCGGCCAGCGCGACGCCGTATACACCCATGCCGGACAATCCCAGCACCAGCAGGATGCCGATGCTCACGTCGGTGACCTGCATGGTGGTGTGAATCCCGAATACGTTGATGTCGCCGCCGTAAGGGATGAGGCACATCGGGATCAGGGCGAACAGGACCGCCAGGAACGGCGCGAGAAAATAGAAAGGCTTGTTGACATGCGATGGCAGCATGTCTTCCTTGGTGATCAGCTTGATCACATCGGCCAGAGGCTGAAGCAATCCATGCGGACCCACGCGCCGGGGCCCGACGCGCAGTTGCACGTGCGCGATGACCTTGCGCTCCACCCATTGCAGATAGGCCAGCGTGTGCATCAATATGAGCACCACGATCAGGGTCTTGATAAGGCTCAGGACGATGTAGGGCATTAGCTCTGGCGCTCCTTATTGGCGTAAAGAGCGCCGGGCGCCTCCATGACGGAACTCAGAATCTTCGAATACTTGCCCAGGGTCCCCGACGTAAATAAGGTGTCGCCGGCCGAGGCCACGGTTCCGGGCAGAGCCGCGACCCGGCCGTTCAGCGGCATGGTCGGAGCGGCGCCTCCGGTGGCCACAACGGGAAGCGGAACATTATAACCGTGCACGTTCTTGCGGATTTCTTCGAAAACTTTTTCGGGCGTCCAGATGCCGAGCGCCTTCACAACTTCGGGTCCCATTTCCTTGGCAATCGCGCCGAAGATCTCGAGGTCGGTCTTGGCTCCCATCACCTTGATCGCAGCTTTCAGCTTCTGCACTTCGCCGCACACGTTGGTGACGGTGCCGTTCTTCTCATACGCCGACGCGCCCGGAAGGACGACGTCGGCCAGCATAGCGGTCTCCGTCATAAACAGATCCTGCACTACCACGAAAGCCTTCGACGATGCGTGCGCGCCGCCCTTTAGCGGATTCGCGCCGACAATCCACAACACGTCGAGGTCGCCGGCGGCGAGCATCTGCTCGCGCGATAATCCGCCATCGCGCGGAATCAAGCCCATATCGAAGGCCCCGCGGGAGTTCGAATAATCGACCAGGCAGACGTACTTGACCGGGATTCCGAGGGAGTCGCCGAAAGCGATCAATTGGCGCAGGCTGTCGCCTTGGACGGCGTCACCGAACAGGATCACGAGAGTCGCTTCGGCCTTGAGTTTGTTGCGCAGGCTCTCGACGCTGGTAAGCATGCCGCCTTTGGGGAAGCGGGCGCTGGCGGCCGCGATCTTGTCCTCGCGAACCGGGCCTTCGGTAACCGTATAGACATGCGCGCCGTGATGGCGCACGTTGGCTCGAATCTGGTTGGCCAGCAGAGGATGCTGCTGCGAAAGATCGCTTGCGACAATCAGCACGGCCTTCGCGTTGTACAGGTCGTCCACAGTCGCAAGAGCGTTGGGGTGGTTCGAGAGCGCATCGGCGAAAGTGGTCAGATCGCCGGTGCGATGATGGTCGATGTTCTTGGTGCCGAGCACCTGCCGCGCGAACTTCTGAAGGTAATAATTCTCTTCGTTGCTGGTGTGATTGGAGCCGATGACGCCGAATCGCCCGCTGCGGCTGCGAACCTCCGCGAATTTCTTCGCGACGGTTTCGAGGGCTTGGGTCCAGGACACCGGCTCAAACGCGCCGTTGATCTTCATCATGGGAGACTGCAGGCGCTCCGGATGTTCGGTGAAATCGAAGGCGTAGCGGCCTTTGATGCACAGGAACTCGCCGTTGATGCCGCTGCGGTCGCGATTGTTGCCGCGGATGATCTTCTCGTTGCGCACGCCGAGCGTGGTGCGGCAGCCGTCGGCGCAATGGGTGCAGATGGTGCCGACGTGGTTCATCTCCCACGGCCGGGTCTGGTAACGATAGATGCCGCTGGTGAGCGCGCCGACCGGGCAGATATCGATGCACGCGCCGCATTCATCGCATTCCAGGTAGTCGTGATGATTGGGGACGATCTCGGAGACGACTCCGCGATTTGCCACGCCAAGGGCGTTGACGCCCATGCCTTCATTGCACACGCGCACGCAGCGATAACAAAGGATGCAGCGCGGGGCGTCGAAGTAAACCACCGGCGACCATTGCTGCTCATCCACGTGAACCTTGCGTTCGGTGAAACGGCTCTCGCCCGCTCCGTAGCGAAACACCATGTCCTGGAGTTCGCACTCGCCGCCTTTGTCGCACACCGGACAATCGAGCGGGTGGTTGGTGAGCAGAAATTCGAGAGTGCCCTTGCGCGCCTTCTTTACGATGTCGGATTCGGTGTGGACCACCATGCCCTCGGCCACGGGGAGCGTGCAGCCGACTTGCAGCTTGGGGGTTTTTTCCACTTCCACCAGACACATGCGGCAGGCGGCCTGCAGCGATAATCCTTCGTAATAGCAGAACGCGGGAATCTCGATGCCGTTGGCGCGCGCGACTTCGATCAGTAAAGCGCCTTTTTCGGCTTCGATCGCCTGCCCGTTGATGGTGAGCTTCACGGTTTCCGCCATATCCTCTACACCGTTACCAACTGACTCTGCGCCGCAACCGCCGGCAAGCGGCGCTCAAAATCCTCACGGAATTTCTCGACGATGGAAATGGTCGGCATCGCCGCGGCGTCGCCGAGCGCGCAGAAGGTGCGGCCCAGCATGTTCTTCGAAAGCTCGCCGAGCAGATTGATGTCGTCCTTGCGCCCGCCCCCGTCGTCGAACCGTTGCAGAATCTTGCGCAGCCAAGTGGTGCCTTCGCGGCAGGGGATGCACCAGCCGCAGCTTTCGTGCGCGTAGAAGCGCATGATGCGCAGCGCGAACCGGACCATATCGGTGGTTTCGTCCAACACCACCATCCCGCCAGAGCCCAGCATGCTCCCGACTTTCGCGAGCGTGTCGTAGTCCATCGGGATGTCACACTCGTCGGCTTTGAGCAGCGGGCAGGAGGAACCGCCGGGCACCACAGCCTTCAGTTTCTTTCCGCCGGGAATTCCGCCCGCGACGTCGTAAATCGCTTTCAGCATCGGGTAGCCGAGAGGAAGCTCATAAACGCCGGGTTTGTTCACGTGCCCGGAGATGCACACCAGCCGCGTTCCGCCGTTTTTCGGAGTTCCGAGCGCCGCGAACGCCGCGCCGCCATCGCGAATGATGGCCGGGACAGCGCTGAACGTCTCGACGTTATTAAGGAGCGTAGGCGAGGCCCATGCGCCGGCGACGGCCGGGAACGGCGGCTTCATGCGCGGAACGCCACGCTTGCCTTCGAGCGAATCGAGCAGCGCCGTTTCTTCCCCGCATTCATATGCGCCCGCGCCGGAATGCGTATAGAGATCGAAGTCGAACCCCGTACCCGCGATGTTCTTTCCTAGATATCCCTTCGCGTAGGCTTCCGCGATGGCCCGGTCCATGTGATCGAGCAGGTAGCGGTACTCGCCGCGTACATACAGGTAGCCTTTGTGGGCGTCCATCGCTAGGCCGGCGATCAGAATGCCTTCGATCAACTGATGGGGGTCGTACTCCATCAGCAGCCGGTCCTTGCAGGTGCCGGGTTCGCTTTCGTCCGCGTTGATGACGATGTATTTCGGTTTCGGAGAAGTCCGGGGAACGAAACTCCACTTGAGGCCGGTGGGAAAACCCGCGCCCCCACGGCCGCGCAGAGCCGAGGTTTTTACTTCCTCGATAATCTGCTCCGGCGTCATCTGCCTAGCCTTGAGGAATGCCTTGAAGCCTTCGTTGGCCAGATAAACTTCGAGCGAGTGGGAATCTTCCAGGCCGAATCGCTTGCTGAGGATCCTGGTCTCCAGCGGGCTCGGTTCGTTATAGAGCGTGGTCGGCATCTAATTGGTCTTTTTCAAAGCGTCGATCAATTGGTCCAGCTTCTCCGGCGTCACGAAGTGATGAAAGTCGTAGTTGATTTCGACGGCGGGCGCCCAGGAGCAAGCTCCCATGCACTCCACCTCTTCCAGTGAAAATTGCCCGTCTGAAGTTACCTGTTTGTTGCCGATGCCCAGCTTTTTCTTGGCGTGCTCGTAAAGCTCTTCGCCGCCCACCAGCATGCAGCTTATATTGGTGCAAACCTGGACGTGAAACTTGCCCAGTGGTTTGCGATGCAGCATCGAATAGTAGCCGACCACTTCATCCACGTGCAACGGCGAAATCTCGCAACGCTTGGCGACTTCTTCGATCAGCTCTGGCGTGACGGCGCCGGTTTCATCCTGCGCGTAGATCAGCATGGGAACCACGGCGGATCGCTTGCGGCCCTCGGGATAGGCCTGGAGCATCTTGGCGAAGCGTTCTTCCAGCTGGGGAGAGAAAGTCATTGACATTCTCCATCGCGCACAACGCTGTACTGTGCGCTCATCGATCCGTGTCTCCCAGAACGAAGTCCATGCTGCCTAAAGCGGCGATGGAATCGGCGATCAGAATGCCTTTGAGCAGCGTCGGCAGCGCTTGCAGGTTTCCGAAGCTGGGCGTGCGCATGTGCACACGATAAGGATGCGAAGTGCCGTCACTCACAACGTAGTA
>JASHRP010000666.1 GCA_030037375.1 Bryobacteraceae bacterium
AATTCGCCCACGAACAATGCCGGCCAGCCAACCGCCACGGGATTGAATCATCCCGTGGGATTGGCTGTCGACGCGAACGGAAATCTGTTGGTCGCGGATTCCGGGAATTCACGCGTCCTGCGCTTCCCGACTCCCTTCGCGCAACCCACCGGCAGCTTGCAAACCGCCAGCCTGGTGCTGGGTCAGGCGCTGTTCACGGTTGCTGCTCCCAACGTCAGCCAGTCGAATATGGTTGATCCGTTTGGGCTCGCGCTGCTTTCCGACGGCGGCCTCGCGGTCTCCGACGCAACTGCGAACCGGATTCTGGTGTTCAATCGTCCCCCAGGCGGAGATTTCACCAACGGCCAGGCAGCCTCGCTGGTGATCGGGCAGGCGAACTTCTCACAGGACGTCCAGGCATCCTCGTCGAGCAACAACGGGTTCAACAGTCCTCGTCACATCGCGGTCGACAGCTCCGACCGGATTTACGTCTGCGATACCAACAACAACCGCTTGATGGTTTTTTCCAAACCCACTTCGAGCAATCCCACCGCCGCGCTGGAAGTCACCGGCTTCAGCGCGCCTCAGGGCGTCATCGTGAGTTTCCTTACCGGATACAGCTGGGTCGCGAGCTTGGGCAACGGAGTTATGTATCAACTGCCCGAGTTTCAAACCCTCGAAACTAACCCCAGCACTGCGGCCGCGATTAATGAGCTCAGTTCCTACGGCCCTCTGGCCGTGACGCTCGATCCTTTCGACAACGTCGTCATCGCCGATTCCGCGAATCGCGTGACGTTCTATTTCGGCGAGCTGTTCTATCGCAACACAGCCAGCTACGCGGCCGGCCTGGGAATCGTGGGCGCCGGACCCACGCCCACCATGCTCGCCGTCCTGGCCCGCCTGGGCAGTAACTTCAACTTCACGCCCAGCTATTCCGGAGCCTCGCAAAACAGCGCTCCGCCGTGGCCGCTTTCGTCGAGCAATATCCAGGTGCAGGTGAACGGCATCACCGCGCCGATCTTCCGCGTCGATCCGGCCGCGATCTACATCGAGATTCCCAACGAAGCGCCCACGTCCGGTCCGGCCGACTTCGTCGTCAGCGACATGAGCACCGGGCAGATTCTGGCCGCGGCGACCTTCACTATGCAGTCCGCTTCTCCTGGAATCTACACCACCAACTCCGGAGGCACCGGCCAAGCCGCGATCACCATGTACGATTCCAATTTCAACGTGATTCCCGGCATCAATGGGCCAAACAATCCGATCACTCCCGGCAATACGATCACGTTGTGGCTAACCGGCGCGGGGAACGTCCCCGGTCTCCCCGCCGACGGCACCCCGCCCAACGGCGCGTTCTATACTCCGACCGCGCCGACCGTGCTGATCGGCCCGAATACCGCGACGGTGACAGGGTCCGCGATCTCTCCGCAGTTTCCGGGCCTATGGCAGATCAACGTGATCGTGCCTTCGAACACCGCGCCCAGCAGCATCACGCCGACCAGCGTGGTGGTCCTCATGGACGATTATCACAGCAACATCGGCGGCACCAACACACCCCAAGGCGGGCCCGGCAGCGATCAGGATCTGACGCTGGCGAATCAGTTGATCACGACGATTTACGTGAAATAGCGCGGCAAGCCTTTAAAAGTGTTCGCGTAATCCCGGGAAACTCTCGACCTGCAAAAACCGCGCCCCCTCCGGCCGCCGCAGTTCCTGCCGCTCCAGCACCCACGTCCGGGGATGCGGAACCAGCACCGCGCCCAATCCGGCTTCCATCGCCGGATTGATGTCCGACTTCGGCGAATTCCCGATCATCCACGTCTCTTCCGGCGCGAGGCTTCGCTCCTGCACAATCCGCCGGTACGCCGCGGCATCTTTCTCCTTGACGATCGCCGTATGCGCGAAATAGCGGCTCAATCCCGACCGGTCGACCTTCAGCTTTTGCTCCTCCGGATTCCCCTTGGTGAACAGCGTCAAATCGTGCCGCGACGCCAGCCATTCGAGCGTCGCCTCCACTCCTTCGATCAGCTCCAGCGGCTGTTCCAGGATCCGTTCCGCCAGCGACATGACGTGAGCCAAATCCTCCGTTCCAATCTCGCGCTCCGCCAGATGATGGAACGCCTGCTGAAGATTGCGGCCGAAATTCCTAGCGCCGTAGCCATGGACGCGCGCGTTTGCCAGCTCAATTTCATTTAAAACATCCCGGATTTGAAGCGGGTTCAATGTCGAATGATCCAGGAAGTCTACAAAATCGTCAAACGCGTCTTCAAAATAGATATTATTTTCCCACAGCGTATCGTCCGCGTCGATCAGCAGAAAGGCCATCCCGAGCCTACTCCGTCGGCGTGTGGCTGTGCCCGTTGCGCGGAGCCAAGTCTCGTACCTGCTGAAGGCGTCTCTGCTTTTGCAGGTAGCCCGGAAAAAAGCTTGCGAGATGGCGCAGCCGTTCTGCCTCGCTGCGCGTCGATAGCAGCAACTGCCGCAAACCCAGATCGGGCACGTCTTGCGCGAGGTGAAAACTTAACTGCGGATTCGTGGCCTGCTCCGGCGCAAGCCTCGGATCGGAAGCCAAGTCCTGCATTTCGTTGTAACCATCCACGGCCAGCTTGTGGA